>JAIRLV010000218.1 GCA_031259185.1 Elusimicrobiota bacterium
ATACATTAAACGATAGAACAGGTATAGAGAGAGAAAGAGTCTTGAATAGTTTAGATGTGAAAGGTAGAGGTATAGGAGATAGAGTAAAGCAAATATTGGATGGTAGAGGCATAGAGATAAAAGAAATGATAGAAGAGTTGAATATATATGATAAGAAGCGAGAAGAGATATTAAGATCTAATGATATGAGTGAAAATGAAAAAAATATTGCTTTAATATCTGTAGATAATGAAGCTATATCGGAGGGGCAAGTTCCACCTTCTTTAGAGCGAAATTTTCAAAATTTTTTAGAAACACCACAAGGGCAATTAGTTGGTTATACAATACTCACCTATTTTATAGGATTTTTGAGAAATTTAGAAATTCAAAATTTTTTACAACAATTAGAACAAGAAAGAACAAGAGCTGGAGGAGAGCAACAAGGATTAATTAGTGACGTTATAGATTCTGAAGAAAGTGGGGTATTGATACGAAGAGATCGTATTATTCCATATACTGAAAGTGGAGATTTAGCAAGTACATATAGAACATTAGATGGACAAGAAGTTTCATTAGCTGAGATACAATCATTGATAACTTCATTGAATAAACTTTGGGAAAACATAAATATGCAACGATCAGAATTAGACGCGCAAATGAAATTAGCTATTGTTTTAAAAACTATAATATCGGTATATGGGACAGTTTCGTTGGTTGTATTATCAGAAGTTATGAAAAATATTACGCAATATGCAGCTTTTTCATTAATTATAAACTCGTATTTGGATGCAATGAAAAAGGAACAAGATATAAAACTGCAAATTAGAGATGAAGAACAAATAGAAGAAACGGAGAGAGCAAGAGAAGAAGCAGCGAAGGTGTCTCAAGAAGGGATACAGCAATTAGAAAGAAATAAACAAAAATATAGAGTTTCTCCTAGTAAAAAACCTCAATCTATAACAGCGAAAAGTCTAACTAAAAATGAACATATAAATTATTTGTATGGTCGAGGTATAGATACTGCTGGTTATGATGTGTTAATGAAATATTTTGAAGGAATAGAGAATGCGAATACACAAAGATTAGAACAAATAGCAGCTAATTTTAGGGATTCTGAAGAGTATAGATGGCTTAGATATAGAGCGTTTGCTGAGATTGATAATCAAAAAGAAGCTATTAGAGCTGGATTAAAAACAGTACAATATATTTTGGGGCGAAAAACGTTTTCGATATTAGAAGCTTTTGTATTAGGAGATATGATATTTGATATAATGAATGAAGATAAGGGTTGGCATTTAAGGGGAGTACAATTAGCTACGATTATAGGTCATTTACAAGGTAAAGCAGTAGAAGCTGGAACAGCTGCTGGAAAAACAGCAGTATTAGCTGAGACAGGGATGATAGATAAGTTATTAATGGGCGATAATTTTGATGGAGTATTATTAGTTGAAAACGAATCTGCTATTGATAAATTTATGGCTGATTCTGAGGGTAATAAAAAACTTTTAGAGACAGTAGGCTTAAAATTTTTTGATGTTGATAGGAATAAAAACAATGAAGTTTTTTTAACAAGCGCATTTTCTGATTCCAATATTTATTTAATAGTTAGTCATAGTCAATGGGGTCATTTATATAATGGTAGTTATAGTTTAAAAAAAATGGCGGAAAGTAGAAGTTCTATATACATAGATGAAGCGCATAAAGTCACAAAAGAAAACATATCGTACGTTATGAGTGGGCAGAATGAAATGTATGCTAGATATAATGCTGCGAAATATGTTCATAAAAGAGTTACGAGTAATTTATATAAAAGATCTGGTGAAAAAGAGCATTTTAGCAGAATTGAGACAGAAGAAGAATATAATGCGGCAATATCTTCATCAAAAAGGTTCAATATTAGGAGATTATTAGCAGTAATATTAATTTTTGGTAGTGTTATTTTAATTCCTATATTTTTAGTTCCGAGCATAAGAAAGTGGGCTTTTTCTTCTTTTAGAGAAATAAATGTTATATTTATATTTACTAATAAAAAATTAATAGATTTGGCAAATAGAGATGAGATATTAGGAGTTTTTGAAGAGGAAGGTATAAATCAGAGTGGAATGATTTTTAGCAATAGACTACAAAAGGAATATTCTTATAGAACTTTTTCAGGAAAAATAAAAAAGTTTTTAACAACTTTTAGTACTAAGAATACTGACTTATCTTCACAATTAAGAGAAGAGATATCAGCGCTCTTATATGAAGAAAAAGATAAAACATTTGATATCGTTAAATTAAGTGAAGAAGAATTAAAAAACAATCCTGGTAAAAAATATAAAATATCACCTAAAAAAGATGGTGTGACACAATATGATCAACAATTAGGCAGTGTAGAAAAAGTTTTAGCGTTATCACTTTTAGGAGGGATAGATCCAAAAGAAGTTGTTATGCCAAAACAATCTGGAAAAAGTATATCAAGAGGTGAAGTATTTAACGTATTTGATAAAGACGGTAAAAGAATTAAGAATATAACAGCATTATCAGGTACTTTGGATGGGCAAGTAGAAAAATCATTGTTTGGTACGCAAGTTTTAAGATTAGGGAAAGTTACAAATGCCGATTATAATTCTACGATAGGACTTGTTGAAGCGAATGAAGAGGACGGTATAATAGAAGTACCTACTGAAGAAAATTTTGCGATTGCGCGTGACAAAATAGGTAAGGATGTAATAATTGCGCAAGTAGAAGTTAAAGGAGAAAATAGAGATAAGAGAAGAGAAACTATGGCCGAAAAGATTGCTAATAATATAGTACATCAATATATAAATACGGGTACAGCTAATTTAGCTATTATAGAAGACAGGATGTTGAGAGATAGAGTTTTAGTTTTAGCGCAGAAAGGACTAGAAAAATATATTAGTAGTGAAAATTATGAGGAAAGAAGGAGAGCGCAATTTTTATTAAAACAATTTCAAAATAGAGAAGCTAGGATAAAAAGCAAGAATGGAGCGGGATATATAACGAATGAAGCATTAAATGCGCAATATGATGCTTTTGTAGAAGCTCAAAATGAAGCGATAAAATTAGGATTAATAGATAAAGAATATCAAAATTATTTAGAGAAAAACAAAGAAAAATATTTACTTCCTTACTATTATCAACTTATGCAAGACTTAGAAAAAGAGAGACAGAATGGTGTGGATGTATCTGTGGAAATAAATGAAATAAAAAAAGATATTATAGATAGGACATTAGATGAGAGATTATTATTGCAACTAGAAATTGATGGAGAAGTAGCTGGCGAAGACAGACTTTACAACGTTTCAAGATATATGTCGTTAATGATGGGTTTAGTAATTGTAGATGAACGAGGAGCTACAGGAACTGATTATAAACAGACGAGAGATTTTGGAATAAATTTAAATTTAGCAGACATTGATACTTTATCAGATGAAGCAACGAACCAAAGAAGAGGAAGAGTCGTAAGAAGTTTTGGTAGCAGATCTTTAATAACAGAATATTTTGATAGTGTTAGATTAAAGGATAGATTATTTAATGATTTACATTTGAGTTTAGCGGGTTGGGCTGATAGAGATTTTGAAGAAGAATTAAAAAACAATATGCATATGCAGGCAATAAAAAGGAATTTTGAAACTCAAAAAAGAGACGATTTAATTCAATTATTAAAAGAATATGCAAACGGAACTATAAGTACTTCTAATTTGATTTTATTAAAAATAAATATAGCTGCTGCAAAATCAACAAGCGAAGCGTTGATTAATAATTTTTCAGAAAAATTAAGAGATAAATATTTAATAGAGAAATTTAAAAGTACGATAGAAGAATTGAGGAGACCATATGCAAGTGTTGGGCAGATTAGAAAAATTGGAACGAGAATAAATTCTATTACGGGAGAAAGGGAAATAGCGGAAGAAATTTATGATAAAAGTGGGAAGCTAATTAAAACAATAATTTGGGAAGATGCAAATAATACATTAGGGAGAATAGAGGAGGCAGGACAAGCCGATATATATATTAGATTTGATGAAAAAACAGGAATTTTAACAGAGTATAAGAGTAAAAATGGTAGAGATAGTAGAACGAATGAAATAAGAACTATTTCATATAAAGAGGAAATAGATACGGCTAATAGATTAGAAATAATTTTGAAAGATGAATTATTAACAAAAAATTCTGGGTATAGCGATAATGAACTTTCAGATATACCATATAGCGCTGAAGAGAGGATCCAAAATACATATAATAGAATATCTGATGAAGCGGATAGAGTAATCATGAGATCTTTACGAGGTGTTTTATCTGAAGAAAATAGTATATATTTAGATATGAAATCTAGTTTTGAAGAAATGAAAAAATCTACAGAGTTAAAGACAGGACAAGTTATTAATGAAGAAGTTTTAAAAGAATTTGGCGAGGTGTTAAAAGATAATGTTCTTTTAAAAGATATTAAAGATGATGAAATTTCTACAATACGTAATAATGTACAAATAGTTCAAAAAACTCAGCGAGATCAACAATTTGTTGTTAAAACGAATTCAGAGGTAGTAAGACAAAATGATATAAATAGATATGGTGCGACATATACGATGGCTATAGCTGAAGCTAGAAACAAGGATTTTGCAGAAATAAGAACCCAAAATGTAAGCACATCATTTGGTATTAGGAGACAAATAGCCAC
>JAIRLV010000219.1 GCA_031259185.1 Elusimicrobiota bacterium
ATCGTCAAACAAAAATATCATAATAATTAGTATTGCTAATTTAGAAGTTCAACTAATTAAAGTGAAAGATAATTTAGTAGCACCACCTCTTAATAATCCATTTATTATGGATATATCATTTGATAAAAAAGATATAACAACAGAAGATGAACTATTATTAAAAGCTACTTTTAGAGATGAGAAGACATTACATAATTTAAAATATATATTAAAAGATTTATTAAGTGGTGATAGCTCTGTTACAAAAAGAGAAGAATATTCATACCTCAATTTTAAACAAATTAAGACGGCCTTGGATTGGCTCATTCAAAATGACATGGATGAAGATTTAAAATCATTATTAATATCAGACCCATGGAGATTAAATTTTAAAAATAAGCCCCCTTCTCCACTTGAATTTTTAACAGAAAAATATATTGGAGCTACTGCAGAATTTATTTGGAAGCCAGTAAAAAAGACATTTACAGAATTTTTAAATCCAATATCTCCGTATAGAGCTGCTATTTTGAATCCATCTATTGGGTCAGGAAAAAGTTTTACTGTTATTCTAATTTTATTGTATGTTGCTTGTCATTTTGGATTAATGAGAAATCCTCGTAAATTTTTTAACTTTCCACAGACAGCTGTATTTTGTTTAGCTTTATGCGCTGTTACAATTACAAAAGCTTCTGAAGTTTACACAGAATCAGTACAACAATTAATTGAATCTGCAGAGTTTTGGCATCAATGTAGGACTAGACAAGAAATGATTAATGAAGATAAGCTTCTTCAAGAAAGTGATACTGTTGAATATTTGCCATGGACAACGAGTGCGCGTTCATCAGTTTTATCAACTGGTGGTGGATTAAATTGGAAGCAAATTTCTTCTGCTAACTCTTTGTTGGGTATGCAAATTCTTTGTGGCGCAATGACTGAGATTACTTTCTTTTTAGAATCTGGAAAGGGATGGACAAATGAAAAAATTTTTACATTTTATTCTAGACTTAGACAGAGAATAAAAAATAGATTTGCAAATAATTATTATAGTAGATGTATATTAGATTCAAGTCCATCAGACTTAGAAGATTCTATTCAACAATATATGACATATGAAGCTCATAAAGACCCAGAAAATTATATTTGGCAGGGATCTAGATGGGATATTTATCCATGGGAATTCCCAAATAATATAACTTATGATGAAGAAAAAGATGAAGTAATTTCTAAAGATTTTAATTATGAAAATGCTTTTAGATTATATACTGGTGGAAATGGAAAGCCTCCTCAAGTAATAACATCTGAAGAAGAAGAATCTATTTTTAAAGAAGAGGGAAATTTAGTTTGGTGTCCAAAAATTCATTATAAACAGCAGGGCATAGAAAATTATTTAACAGATGCTAGTAATGACACTTTAGAATTTATGAAAAATATTGCTGGAATTCCAGCAGGACAAGCAGATAGATTATTTTATCGCGGAGAATGGATTGAAAATTGTTTTGATAATGGATTAAAAAATATTTATGGAAGTATTGTAGCTTTAGCACATGAAGAGCCAGAGCATCTTATTTGGAATCAAGTATTTTCTACATTTTTTTATCGTATATTAGACAAATGGCGTTATTATTATGACCCAGGAAATCCTCGAGTAATATCTGTTGACCAGTCAAAATCAAAAGATTGTACTTGTATTGCAATGAGTCATGTAGAAAGAGATCCAAATCGAATAGATGAACACACTGGACAATCTGTTGTAGTATATGTTACTGATTTTACTATTATGCTTGTCCCCAAAGGCGGTCTAATCAATTTAGATGCGATTAAATTTTTTATATGGGATCTTCGTAGACTTGGCGGATTAAATATTAAACACGTTTCATTTGACGGCTATCAATCTGAGCCAACTAAACAATTCTTAAAAAGATTAAATTTTGAAGTTGATTATGTTTCAGTAGATAAGAATAATGATCCATATTTTACTTTTTATGATTTAGTTATACACAATAGATGGTTTTGCGGAAAAAATATATTCGTTAAAAATAATATGAAGTCTTTATATCAAGCACGAAGAAAAAATACTGGCAGTATGAAAATAGAACACTTTCCAGGAGATCTTTGTTATACTTGGGATGTGGGAAATTGGCTTTCTTGTACGGCTGGAGTCAACGCAAAAGATGCTACTGATGCTATCGCTGGCAATATTCAATTACTTGGAACATATAGTAATGAATTTGTGCCATCTAAAATTTGGATAAAAGAAGATACTTATGATATGGACTATGAAAGTCAATTAAAAAAGAATCAGGATTTTATTAATAAAAATAGTATGTATATTTAGAGAGATCCCATTATAGTAAGTAAACCATTTGATACAGAGATTTCACATTTAGTAATATTAGCACCTACTGGTTTAATTTTATCTAATATATAATTGGCATCATGTTGGATTGCGGTCGTTTCAATATCCGAGCCAATCCAAGAAGTTATAGTATACTGAAAAGTAAACTCAATATTAATTTTTCCTTGATTATCAAATCCTGGTACGCATTGTGCTAAAGTTCGTTGATAATTATTACTAGTCCCAAGGAGTTCTATAGAAGCAAGATTTATTTTAACTAAATAATAAAAAGGAGAGATAAAAATGAATTGGAGAAAAGTTTATATAAAAATAATTCATAATGCTCAAAAAGAAGCTACATTTAGACAAACTCAATATAAGATATATAAAAGGTCATTAAATCTTTTTAATAAAAATAAAAGTTCATTCATACTTGGGTATTATTATGAAAATCATCATATTTTACCAAAATCATTATTTCCACTATGGGAAAAAAGAAAATCAAATTTAGTATTACTTACTGCAAGAGAACACTTTTTTTGTCATCAATTGTTAAATAAAATTTATTCTGGAGAAAAAATGCTTTTA
>JAIRLV010000322.1 GCA_031259185.1 Elusimicrobiota bacterium
AAAGCAGCGGCACAGACTAATACTTTGCCTGATATTTTTGGTATTTTGAGTGAAAAAAGGGATTTTGCAAGCTTTATAAATGCCGATCATATATTAAATTTGAAGGAATACATGGAAGCTGATGATTTAGAATGGAAAAATAAGTTTTTTGAAGAAGCTATTAGCGTTAATGAATTTAAAGCTGATAATAACTTTGGAGTTCCTGAAGGGATATATGGCGTTCCAATAGATATTACAAATATACAATTTTTATATAATAAGAGAATGTTTAGAGAAGCTGGATTAGATCCTGAAAAACCTCCAAGAACTTGGAAAGAGTTTATTGAGGTTGGTAAAAAATTAAATGCAGCTGGATTTCAAGGATTAGTTAGCGGTTTTGGAGAAATTTGGCTATTAGATTGTTTATCTTCTATTTATGCATATAATATCATGGGTGAAGATAAGGTTTTAGCTACTATTAAAGGAGATGTTTTATATACGGATCCAGATTGGGTAAAGGTTTTATCGTTATTTGATGAAATGAGAAATAATAATCTTTTAGCGACTGGAACGATATCTATGGTAAATAAAACTGCAGAACAAATGTTTGCTAATGAAAGAGCTGCTATAAATTTTGACGGGTCTTGGGCAGTTAATGTTTATAATGGGATGAATAAAAATTTAGAATATGGTGTCATGCCTCCGCCTATATATTCTACAGAGCATCCTGCGGTAGTTTGGGGTGGGGCAGGTAGTTCTTTTATGGTAAATAAAAAATCAAAACTTAAAGAAGAAGCTATAAAATTTTTGAAATGGATTACAGATGCAGAACAACAAATTTATTTAGCAGAAACTACAAGAAATATACCATCTAATAAAGATGCGGTAGAAAATATTCCAACAATTTTGAAAGAATTTATAAAAGATACTCCAAAGATAGTTCATCCCGGAAACTATTCATATTCGGAGTTCCCAAGCGTTTTAGAAGTCCTTAATAAAGGCATACAATCAATAATTATTGGTGAAAAAAAACCGATTGATGTTTTGACAGAAGTGCAAAGGGTTAAAGATAGAGAAATAAGCAGGATATGATTTTTTATAAAGGATTTTCTAGGCATTTTAGGTGATTATTATTCATTTTATGTGAAAAAGGTTTTTTTGATGAGAAAGAAGATAGATATATTGCAAGATATTTTTACGAGTTATTTATTTGTTATTCCAGCGCTAATTTTATTTTTTATATTTAGTTTATATCCCATTTTTAAGGTGTTTGAGATAAGTTTTTTCAATTGGGATGGAATTGCAATTAATATGAGATTTATAGGATTTGACAATTTTAAAGAGGTGCTTTCAAATAAAATTTGGTGGCAATCAGTTTTTAATGCTACTTATATTACTATATTAGCTTTGATTTTTCAAAATTCTTTAGCGCTATTTTTGGCTTTCTGTTGCGACAGAGATATTAAAGGAGCAAAAGCTTACAGAGTAATATTTTATTTACCTCCAGTTTTATCTGGAATTGTTGTTGGACTTATTTGGAATTGGATATATGATGGAAGTTATGGACTATTTAACCATATTATATCTATGATAGGATTAGGAGATTTAACTAGGGCGTGGTTAGCGGATCCAAAAACTGCATTAATTGCAGTAGCTATTATACATATGTGGAAAGGATTTGGTTGGGGGTTTGTAATTTTACTGGCTGGATTGCAAGGTATTTCTAGAGATTATTATGAAGCTGCTACGATTGACGGCGCTTCTTCATTTCAAACATTTATGAAGATAACAGTTCCTTTAATGATACCGATTTTTTTCTTAGTATCTATCTTAACAATTTTAGGAACGATGCAAATTTATGACTTAATTATTTCTACCACACAAGGCGGTCCAGGCTATCATACAGAAGTTCCAGTAACTAGAATTTTGGCAGCTATGACAGGTACTTCTAGATTTGGTTATGCTTGCGCAATGAGTTTAGTTTTTGGGACAGTTTTATTGTTTTTATCGATATTTCAATTAAAAATTTCTAAAAAAATAGAAAATAGGTAATTAGTAATATGAGCCAAAACACTTATTTATTGAAGTATAAGCTTCCAAAATATATAAAAGATTTTTTATCTCAAATAATACTTATATTAGTTTCTATTTCTTGTATTTTTCCTTTATTGTGGATGTTTTCAGCGGCTTTAAAAACGCAATCAACAGTTTTTACAGATATGAGTTTATTCCCCAAAAATCCAGAATGGTATAATTTTGTTATTGCTTGGACAAAAGCCAATTTTGGAACGTATTTTTTTAATAGTCTTTTTTATACAGTAATTGTAGTTTTTGGCGTTATATTTATAGGTTCATTGGCAGCATATGCTTTTTCAAGATTAAAATTTCCTTTTAGAAATCTATTCTTTTTATTGTTTATGGCTACGATGATGATTCCTATTCCTGGTTCATTTATTTCGTTGTATGTTTTATTAACGAAATTACAGTTGATTAATACTAGAGTCGGGTATATATTACCTCAGATTAATAGCGGTCTTGCTATGACAATATTTATGTTAAAAACTTTTTTTGATAAAATGCCAAAAGATCTAGAAGATGCTGCAAAGATAGATGGATGTAATAAGTTTGGGGTTTATTATCATGTTGCTTTGCCTCTTGCTAAGCAAGCAATAGCAGTAATGGTTATTTTCACAGCTTTAAGCGTTTGGAATGAATACTTGTTAGCTATGTTAATACTTTCTAGTAAATCACTTATGCCGCTTCAAAGGGGTTTGATGGTTTTTCAAGGAAGCCATTTAACAGAATATCCATTATTAATGGCTGGAATTACAATTACGGTTGTTCCTATTATTGTGATATATTTGCTTATGCAAAAATATATTATAAAAGGTGTTATGGCTGGAGCCATAAAAGAATAAAAAATGTTAGAAATTAAAGATAATTTTTCATTTTTTATAATGACTAAATTTAAAAAGTTATATGAAAATTTTAATTAATTACGTTTTATTTATAGTTTTATTATATAATAATTTTTTATTTGCATTTTTAAAAGATTTCGGATTAGATGAAATAAATTATGAAAAGTATGGTTATTTTGAAAACTTGAATACAGAATATTATAGATATGTATTATTAGATGAAATAGGACTTTGCGCAGTTTTGGGGGAAGGTATTTATCCTAATATTTGGGCAATTTTTTCGAACCCGATTTATTATGAGAAAGAAAGGCAGGGATTATTACATGGAATTAGGTGGCATTTTTTGGAGATGGATGATTTAAGTTTGATCTACTGTAAATGGGCTGCGTCATCTCAAGAAGATTATCCGACAATTCAATTTTACATTGCAGAAATTTTTGAAAAAGCCGGCTATATAAAACAAGCGATAAAAGCTTATTATTCTATATTGGTTTTTTTTCCTAATGCGACGCTAAATATTTATGAAGATGAATTTATTTATTTAGGGGAGGAAGCTTTAAATAGAATAAAATATTTGACGAATAAATATAAAAAATTGAAACTAGAAATAGTAGATGCAAAAATTGAGATAAAAAATAAATTTGACAAAGATAAAAAAAATGATATTTTTTACATAAATCCTGGAAGGATTGTAAAACAGAAAAATAATATACAAACATATAGATTAGCTGACAATAGTATACAAAAAGAAAAAATATTTCAGAATAAAGATATAATATTAAGAAAATATAAAAGTGGTCATTGGCAATTATTAGTTAATCAAGTTCCTTTTGTTATAAAAGCTGTTTTATATTCTCCCATAAAAATCGGCGATAGTATAAATAGCGATAATTATGTAGACTGGACAATTGATGATGAAAATAATAACAAAAAAGCGGACGCTCCTTTTGATATGAAATTTAACAATAGAAATACTGGCGATTTTACATTAATGCGAAAAATGGGATTAAATACTATAGTTTTAGATATAGAAGTTGAAGATACAAATATATTAAAACTACTTTTTAATAAATATATGATTAGAGTTATATATAAAATATATATAGATTTAAATGAATATTATAATTTGGATGACAATCAAATAAAATTGAAATTACAAAATATTATAGATAAACATAAAAAAGAAAAATATTTATTTATGTGGGCATTAAGTTTTTTTAGTGAAAACGAATATTATAGTGAAAATGATAGAGATGTAGACAATTATATTTTGATTGATAAAATCGCTAATCTTTTTAAAAGTTTAGACAATAATCATCCTTTGATTTTTGCTAATAAAAAACTTTATAATCTAGATATTTTTGAAACTAATAATTATCTTAATAATTTTGATATATTTGAAATAGATACTTTTAATACTTTTAGAGGATTTGGGCATTCTTTTTGGGCGGATTTGGAAGAATATATAAATTTGCCAATATTGGTACAATATGGATTTTCTTCTTTTGAAAATGATACAGATGATTTGGATAGAAAATTGATAAGCTATCATAAAAATAGTTGGGAGGATATAGAAGCTAATTTATATGGTTATGGTAGAGGGATATGTATCGGTGGAATAATTTTTGAATGGGTAGATAATTGGTGGAGAATTGGCAAACCAAACAAACAAGAAAAAATATTAAACAAAAATAAATATGACGATTTTTTTGGCATGTGTATTCAAAAAGATATAATGAGAAGGGAGGTGAAAGATTCTTATTTATTTTATAAAGAAAAATGGAGGGAGTTCAAGTATGTATAAAAGTGCTACAATAATATTTGTTATGATTATTTTTATAGGATTAGTTCTATTGTTTGCTCAAGATACAGATTATATAAATAATAGAGGCATAATTCCAGTTAATTATGAAGCATATGGAGAATTTAAAGGAATCAATACAAATAAATTTAGATATAAAATTAGAGATATAGAAGGATTAAAAAAAGAAGTAGGAGATTTTGTTTATCCAAACTTTATGTTGACAACAAAACAAAAAAAGAGGTATAAAGAATTACTTAAAAATAATATGATACAAAATAATGTTTGGTCAAATTTTAACTCTGGGAATCCAGAAGCAGATCTATTGGTATGGTTATCTACAGATGTAGTTTATGGTAATGAAGAGGAATTTGCTGGTGGAATAAAGCAATTCTTTATAGCAGAAATATTGAGAGAAATAGGAGAATATTCATTAGCAATAAAAGCATATTATTCAGTTATAATTAATTTCCCAAAATCTGCTTGTTGGAATTCAGATGGAAGTTTTGTGTGGTATGTGGCACCAGTTGCATTGAATAGAATTAATATTTTAATTAGAGAGCATCCAGAATTTAATTTAAAGTTAGAAGATGCTTATATAGAAGTAATAAATGGAAATGATACTAATTTTAAGAATGATATTATAAAAGTAAATCCTGGTAGATTTGTAAGAGTTTATTCGGAAAAAACAACAAACCTAAGAGAATTAGAGATTTTAAAAATAAAAGGAACAGATAAAGTCAAGCTAGTTCAATATTCAAATAAACATTGGCAAATGTTAGTAGATAATAAACCATTTACAGTTAAGGGTATAACATATTCTCCGACAAAAGTTGGTGGGGCTTCATCAGATCAAAATAAATGGATGTTCTTAGATAGTAATAATAATGGGATATTGGATGTTAATGAAGTTTGGGTGGATTCGAATAATAATAACAATAAAGACCCAGAGGAAGAAAGTATTAGTGATTTTCAATTATTAAAAGATATGGGAGTAAATGCTATAAGGTTTTTTCATACTAAATCTAGTTCTGAATATCTGTCAAACGAATACAATAAAGAATTGATGAGAGAAATTTATAATAAATATGGGATAAGATTTATTATGGGAGATTTTTTGGGAGCATATGGAATTGGTTCTGGAGGAAAATATACGGATTACAAAAATAAAAATCAAAGAGAGATGATGAAAGAAAATGTCATAAAAATGGTTATTGATCATAAAGATGAACCATATGTTTTAATGTGGCTTATAGGTAATGAAAATGATATGCCTTCACTATCAGAAGGAGTTAACTATACTAACACTAATGCTAGAGATTATCCTGATGCATATGCTTCTTTATTGAAAGAAACAATAGACACTATTCATGCATTAGATAAAGAGCATCCTGTAGCTGTTGGGAATATGACATTAGATTTAATGAAAAACTATAAAGATAATATGGTAGATATTGATGTGTATGGAATAAATTTATATATGGGGAAAGATGGTTTTGGCGGCATTTGGAATAATATCTCCACAAATTTAGATGTCCCAGTTTTAATTACAGAATATGGTTGCGACGCATATTTTGAAGGGAAAGGTGAAGATGAAATTGGGCAAGATGATTATCACATAGGTAATTGGAAGGATATTGATTATAATTCTTTTGGCAAAGATGGTATTGGGAATTCTATAGGGGGGGTAGTTTTTGAATGGTTGGATGAATGGTGGAAATCAGGAATTAATATTTCTAAACATGAGACATCCCAACAGTCTTCGCTGCCTTTTCCTGATGGATATTCTCATGAAGAATGGTTTGGAGTCGCGAGTCAAGGAGATGGACAAAATAGTCCTTTTCAGAGAAATTTAAGGAAGGTTTATTTTTCATATAGATATAATCTTTGGAGGGATAAATAAATTTTCTTGCAAAATGCAAATTATTTATGTATAATAAATAAATTAATGTAAAATTTAAGGAAATTTTTTTTCATGCTGGGATATTTTTTTTTGTGAAAAAAATAAATTTCTTGCAAAATTTAAATTATTTATGTATAATAAATAACTTAATGTAAAATTTAAGGAAATTTTTTTTCATACTGGAGATGTTTTTTTTGTGAAAAAAATAAATTTCTTGCAAAATACAATTTATTTATGTATAATAAAAAATTAGTTAAAAATTTTACTATTACTAAAATAATTAAGGAATTTTTATGATTTTTAATAAAATTTTACGTAACTTTTTTGTTTTTCAATTTATTTGTTTTGGGACTATTTTGGCAAGTAGTATCTATAATGAGCAAAACTATTATGCAAAGACTTCTCTTTATTTAAATACAGAATTAGATTTAAGTTTTGTGACTAATAGATTGAATGATGGATGGGTTAAAGATACTGATAATTATCTATACGCTAACAATGGAAAAAGCGATTCAACTCCATGGGATAATAATTTTAATGCAAAATTAGGAGTTGAAACGTATTTAAATTATAATAAAAATATCAAGGCAATGTTGGCTTTTGATATATATGGTAGCGAATATAATAGCTTATGGAGACCTATTAATGATCAAAATAAAAAATTTAATGAAAAAGCAGAATATATAAGCTTAAAAAAGGCAGAAATTAATATAAAAGATTATTTTTATCATTTGCGATATTTTAAAGGAATTCCACATTATCATTGGGGTTATGAAGGAGATTTATTTGGTTTTTATAAAGAACAATTTGAGACACAAAAATATTTGGATATAAGTGAGAGAACGATTCCAGAAGGAATAGAATTAGATTATAGTTTTAATACAATTGGAGATTTAAAAGTAATATATGGTGAACCTATTTGGGGGAGTCAAAATTCTGTTTATTTAAAACATAATTATGAAATAGGCAACTTTTCTAATTATTTTGTTTATAAAAATGAAAAATTGCCTTGGGAAGTAAAAGATGGAAAAGATAAATATAAAGAAGCATATTCTTTAAATACCAAAATTCAAAATTTTTTACCTTTTAATTTGAGTTTGGGGGTTATGTATCAACCATTTAGAGTTGGTAGTGAATACGATTATATAGAATATACTAGTTATGGCGATGGTGTTTTTGGCAGTAATTATATAAAAAAAATAGATAAAGCGAAAAATTCTGATGGATTAGGTTATGCTATAAAATTAGATTACAAAAATTTTTATTGGTTAGACTATGTATCTTTTGAAAGCAAATACTTAGATATACTCGCAGGGAATAAACAAGAGTATAAACTTTCTTTAGATAAAATTTTAAATCGTAATTTTATAGTAGATTTTAAATTAAATTATAGAAAACCAATTATGGAGGCTAACCCTTTGATTTATGAGGGAACAATTAGCAATCTAGGACAACCTTATATGACACCGAGAGGTGAACATTCTCCTTTTTGGGTAGATAATGATAATAGAGAAAAAATATCTGGTGATATTTCTTTATCGTATTTTCATTCTACAATGAATCCTACTTTACTATATAATTATGATATAGGGAATGTTGAATATTGGAATCTTAATGACAAAGATAATGTAGATTTTGCCGTAGCTTTTAATTATAATATACAAAAGTTTAAAGGTGCAACAGATTCTCAATATTATTTTGATAAAGATGGGAATGTTGTGTGGGAAACAATTGGTACATCAGGGCTTTTTGAGCCCAAAGAACCAATGAGTATTTACACCTTATTTATAAAAGGAAGGTATCAGACATTATTTAACTATAATTTTTATATTCAAACAGGTCAAAGTATAGCAACGGGTGCTTATCCTTATATAAAAAATCAATTTGATTCTATAACAGATTTTCTAGACATGAATTTTAATCTAAATTTCAATAAATATTCTTTAAATTTAAAATATGGCAAAAATAACTGGGGCTATGAAGACTGGCATAGAGCTTTTGGTATAACATATGATAATTTATATAAACTAGAAATTTCAAGAGATTTTGGTATTTTTGGTAGATTTGGCATATCTTACTTAAATGTTTTTCAAAATAAATATAAGACAGAAATTATAGAAATTCCAAGTTTTGAAGAAATTATGGTGAAGTGGGTATATAATTTTGAAAGAATATATATATTAAAAAATTATGAGTATGAGAAAAATATTGAAAAAAATAAATTAGTAGATATAGAAGGCAAAGATTCTTTAGATGACAAAATTATTATATCATCAAAAAGCAATATTTTGACATCTAATAATGATGGGATGAATGATATAATAAGGTTTGCTATATATTGGAAATCTAGTAAAAATATCAATAATTGGGAAATTTCAATATATGAATATAATGGAGACAATTTGGTTTATAAAAAAGAAGGATATGGAGACCTACCTTCTTTCTTTGAATGGACTGGTAAAACAGAATTAGTTCCAGAATTAAAAGAAGGGCAATATTATATAAAAATAATAGCAAAAGATACAAAAAATAATATAATAGATAGTAATAAGTATAATTTTGATTTATATTTTAATGAAAGTATAATAAATGATGATATATTATTAGAATTAACAAAAAATTCTGATATAAATATAAATGAGACATACAAATCAATAATATTTACTTATAAATTGGATAACATATATAATGTTTCTAATGGGAAAATAAATTATAAAAATATTGATGATATTTTGATTATCTTGAAAAAAAATGAAGTTAATAAAATAAAAATAAATATTTATGTAAATTTTGGCAGAAGTATTATAGACGATCAAAATATATCAAATAAAATAGGATTAGAGATATCAAAATATTTAGTACAAAAAGGCATTGATTATAAATTAATAGAAAGTTTAGGAATTAGTATAAAAGATAAAAATAAATTGACTAATATTAATGAAAATATTATTAATATAGAATGCTCTTATAATGTATAAAAAGTAGGAATTATATGAAAAATAAAATTATATATTTATTATTATTTGCTTTTGTTTTCAGTATTATTGCATGTAATAGCAAGGATACAAAGAATCCGATAGAATATATAAATAGTTTTGGACCAGTTTGGATGATATTTGATAACTATATAAATTCTAATGACATAATTATTAATAAATATACAGATAATAGCAAATCTTTTTTAGATTTTAATTATTTTGATGGACATGAAAAAGTGATTTATCTTTATTGGAATGGGGATAAAGCAAAAGTTTTAGATCCATATAGCGAGAATTATGGAAAGGAACAATTATGGTATGGATTTTATCTAGAATTTGAAAATACTAGAGATTTAATAGAAGCAGGATATACTCATATAGAATTTTTTTTGAAAGGGGCATTAAATGGAAATAATATTTTAGAAGTTACAGGTTTTTCTGCAGATGAATGTATAGAGTTAAATGAAAATAGTGTTGATAAAAATGATTATAAAAAGTATAATATAGAAATTCCTACAAATAAATTACAAAATGTAAAGAAAATTATAGGATTTGCTTTGAAAAATAAAAGTGGCATTTTTCTTGATTTGCCTTCAGGTGAAGCAAAAGTTTTTATAGATAAAATACAATTAGTAAAAAAAACAAACTAAAATAGGAGCCTAGTTTTGAATATTTTTAATATAAATAAAATTTTTATTTTGTTATTAATAATAATTTTTAGTTTTAATAATGTATTTTCATATACAAAAGCTAATGATTTGACAAAAAAAAATTTAAATAGTAATTTGTATAGATCAATTTTGTATCCTGGATTAGGACAATATTATATTGGAAATAAAACAAAAGGTGTTACTTTTATGGCTGGAACAACTTTTGCTATATTAGGTGCTATTTACTCTTATAATAGAGCTAATAGTAAATATAATGATTATAAAAGTTTAAGTTATGATAATAAAGACTTGTATGATGATTATTCAGAAAAAATTGATCAAATGTATATGTTTATTGGTGCAGGGATACTGATTTGGATATTTAATATTTATGATATTTATAAAGACACGAAAAGTTTGCAAAAAAGAGAAGGACTTAATATATCTTTAGAAAATAAAGAAGCTATTATTTCTTATTCAAAGACGTTGTAATTGAAAAAAATTATTAAATAAATATAATTTATAGAGGAGTTAAGTATAATGTTTAAAAAAAATGTAAATTTTAAAATTAGTTTTCTTGTGTTAATTTTCTTTGTTTTTAGTCTATCTTTAACATTTTCTGCTGATGGAGATTTCGATTTTCAATTTGGAACTTTTTTAGATTCAAGCGCTCAAGGACAAAATAGTAGTAATGAGATGTCAAAGGAAGAAAAGAAATTAGAAAAAGAAATTAAAAAAGAAGGAAAAAAATACAATGATATTGTTGATATGAGGAGTGTGAGGCGGGTTAACCAAAATCAAAATATTAAATTTGATAAAGTATATATTTACAAAGACGTTAATTATACAAAAAATAATTATATACCAAGTGGTTTTATGGGAGATTATGGAGATTTAAAACTTACTATGAGAAATTATGTTAAACCTTATAAAGGGATATCTTGTCTGAAAATTAGTTATTCTGCAGCACATAGTCAGGGGGCTGGTTGGGCTGGTATTTATTGGCAGGAACCTCTTAATAACTGGGGGACAGAGGACAAAGGATTGAATTTAACAGGTGCTAAAAGATTAGTTTTTTTTATAAAAGGTGAGAAAGGTGGAGAAGTTATTGATAAAATAAAGGTTGGTGGTATTAAAGGAGAATTTTCTGATTCAGCAGATGTTGATTTTGGACCAATAATCTTGAAGAAAAGTTGGAAAAAATATATTGTTGATTTACAAGGACATGATATGAGTTATATAATAGGTGGGTTTTGTTTTGTAGTTACTTCTGAAAGTAATCCTGAAGGGATAGTTTTTTATTTAGATGAGATATATTTCGAATAGAATTTTAATTATTTTTTATTCTCTAATTTTTCGTTTTTTAACATTTTTTATAATATAACAAAAAAATAATAAGAGAGAAATGATTATGTATAAAAGAATTTTATTAATATTGTTTTTTTTATGTTATTTGTTTAATATATTTTATTTATCTTATGCAAATGATTTAGATTCACTAGATTCTATAAATAATACTGTCTTGAAAAAATATGATTTGAAAAAAGATATATATGTACAATTTGTTTTAGATATTGATTCTTTGTTTGAGGAAATTTAAAAAAAATGAGGACAATTTTGAAAAATAAACATAATATTCTTAAATTATTGTTGCTATTTTTGTTATTATTAAATTTATCTTTTTTATATTCAGTTGATTATGTTAATCAGATAGAAAAAGTTAAAAAAAAGCAAGAAAAACAAGAAAATGAAAATACTAATAAAATAACAGAAACAGGAATGAGTTTATTAGACGATATAAATGCTTATAGAAAAAAATATACATCTAATGGTGATGTGTTGATAATTTTTCCTGATAAATTAAATATTAATAATAGAGAAGCCAAAAAAGTTGCTAATAAAATAAATAAAGAACTTAAAAATTATTTGTCTTATTGGTTTAATTATTGGAAAATAAGTGTAAGTTTTTTAAATTTTGATTCATATGAAATAGAAGCAGATAAAGATTACATCAATATTGTTTTTACTCAATTGGAAGAACTTTACGATGAAAATTCTATTAATAGAATAAATAATATCATTGGTAAGTTAAAAAGTATTCCAGAGGTACAAGTTTCAGAAGGTGGAAGAAATATTAAAATAGATTTAAATTCTTTTATAAATGTTAATACAATGGAAATGCGGGCATTAGGATTTTTAGTACTAGATAATATAATTGAAATTATGAGATATTCTAATAACAACGCAGGAATTAAGATCGGCGTATATAAAAAAGTAAATTATAATTTTAGTGGCGCAAGTCATAAAAAGATTTTAGATAAAATTTATCCAATTTTATATGAATTGAAAAAACATAATAACGAGTCAGATATATATATATTATCTAAACCACAAACTGACGATTTTAATCAAGAATTAGATATTGTTATATTCAAAGATAAAATAGGAAAAGAAGGAATTACAAAATATTTTACAGATGGAGATGATTCAAAAATAAAACAAATAGATCTTAATAACATTTTTATCAGTAATATGCCAAAGAAATATATATATATTAATGGCTATTCCCAAGATTATTCTTATTATCCAACAGGTTGGATGGGTGATAGTAATGATATAAAAGTAGATTTTAACTTTAAACTTGACGAAAGAGAATGTATTAAAATAGAATATATTCCTTTAGGACATAAAGGGTGGGCTGGTATTACATGGCAATATCCTCCTAATAATTGGGGGAATAGAAACGAAGGTGGATTTGATTTAAGAGGTTATAAAAAATTGGTTTTTTATGCTAGGGGAGAAAAAGGAAATGAAAAAGTTGCTGAATTTAAGGTAGGTGGCGTACAAGGAGGTCAATATGGAGATTCAGACACTATTTGGATTGGAAATATAAAATTAAAAGATACATGGACTAGATATGAAATAGATTTAAAGACAAAAAAATTAGATAATATTATAAGTGGATTTAATTTTATTTTGAATAAATATGATAATAAATATGGATGTAGAATATATTTATCAGAAATATATTTTGAATAAATATATATAATATAAAATTTGAATAAATAAATTATAAAAAGGTTTTATTTATGAATAAAAAAAATATTTTTTTA
>JAIRLV010000108.1 GCA_031259185.1 Elusimicrobiota bacterium
CTTCAAAAAATTTTGAAAATATTGAAAAATTAGAAACAAATATTATAGGCGAAATTGATATAAAAAATTTTGAAAAAGAATTAAATTTTGATTATTCTAAATATGATAAAAATTATATTTTGTCATACATTTCTGCGAAAGAAGCAATTGAAGATTCAGCTATAAATTTAGACGATATAAATCCGTATAAAATTGGTTTATTTTTTGGAACTTGTAATGGCAATATTTTAAAATTAGAAAAAATTTATAAACATTTTAACGATATTGAATTTGAATATTCGGAAAAGCTTTTTGATATTTTTAAAAAACATTGCGACGGTATAGAAGCTGTTTATAATTTATTCAAAGACAAAAAGATTTTAGGACCAAAGTTTGTTTTTGATAATGCATGTTGTGCGACTAATAATGCGATTGGATTTGCAGCTGAATTTATAAAGTCTGGAAAAATTGATGTTGCTATTGTTGGAGGAGCTGATACAATTTGCGAGACTACTTTGAGCGGATTTAATAGCTTTAAAAGTATGAGCCTGACAGGTTGCTCGCCTTTTAGTATAAATATTGGTTTATCGCTTGGAGAAGGCGCTGGTTTTTGTATTTTGGAAAATTTAGAAATTGCAAAAAATAGAAACGCAAAAATCTATGCCGAAATTTTAGCATATTCATGTTTTGCAGATGCCAATCATATTACCTCTCCTGATCCAAATGGTGAAGCATTGACTAGAAGTATGAATGAAGCCCTAAATTTATCAGCCCTAGGAAAAGACGATATAAAAGTTATTTGCTCTCATGGAACAGGAACAGATTCAAATGATAAGTCGGAAACGATTGCTATAAAAAATAGTTTTTTTGAAAATAATTATTTTAATGATATTTATGTAACATCTACAAAATCTTTTTATGGGCATTCATTAGGAGCATCTGGAATAATTCAAAATATAATTATGATAGATTGTATGCATGAAAATATAATTCCGCCAATTTTGAATTTTGGGCAAAATAGAGAAGGATGTGATTTAAACTATATTAAAAATGAGACTAAAAGTCTAAAATATGATAAATTTATCTCAAATAGTATAGCTTTTGGAGGGAATAATGTTTCTATAATTATTTCTAAATTTGACGAAAATGAAAAATTGGAAAATGAGTATAATTTTAGAGTAAATGAAGGAGAGGAAATTGTTATTTCAAATTTTGAAGTTACTACGCCAATTATAAAATCAAAAAAAGATTTTTTTAAAAAAATAGAAAAAAACATATTATTAAACGAAATATTAAAACAAGTTCAAGAAAATAATTTTGATTTTGATTTTGATTTTGACAATGATAATCAAAGAATTATTAAATACAATAAAAAAGGCTTTGTTAAAGATTTTTTGGCGATAGAAAAATTAAAAAAATTTGCTAAAGTCCCTATTATAACTAGATTTGCTTTAAAAAGTTTTTATGAATTATTATCAGATGAGAATTTAGAAAATTACGTATCAAAAAATAGAGAAAAAATAGGTATAATTCTAGGCACTTATAAATCTGGATTGATTTTTTTGGAAGATTTTTATTTGGATATATTGAAATATGGAATTGAATATGGCTCTGCATTAAAATTTCAAGATTCTACATTGAACTCTACAGCAGGGCATATCTCTAATATTTTTCAAATAAAAGGTTATAATACTAGTTTTTGGGGAAATTTTAGCCCACTTAATGCATTATTTTGTGCAATTGAGAAGCTTGAAACTAAAAGGCAAAAAATGATTTTTGTTGTAGGAGCAGATGCAATAAGTCAATATGATAAACGAATGATAAGAGAGAAAAGTTATAGACAAAGAATTTTATGTGAAGGAGCTGGCGCGCTGGTTGTCGAAACTAGAGAAAACGCAGAAAAAAGAAATGCAAAAAATTTTTATAGAATTATAGGTTTTGAAACTACTAGTTACCCAATTGAAAATTTTGATCTTGCAGAAGAATCTTATTTGAAATGTATAGATCTAACTTTAGAGAAAAATAATTTACAAAAAAAAAATATAGATTTACATATATTTTGTAATTGCGAAATATATCCTCTGGATATGAAATTGAAAAAACTTTTTAAAAATACTATAAATAGCCAACAATATACTGGATTATTAGAAGCGACTTCTCCTATATTAGATATTGGTTTAGGGATTTATTATTTACAAAATCATAAATTTGAAAATATTTTGTTTAGCGCTCAGAGTGTAACTGGAAATAATTTTAGTTTTATACTAACTAAATAACACAAATTTGTCATTCTCCTCGCCAAATTATTTTGACAGGAGTTCCTACAAAACCATATTTTTCACGAATATTATTTTCCAAATAACGTTTATATGACGTATGTAATTCTCCATCTTTATTTAATTTGACATAAAATAATGGAGGTTTTGTTTCTAATTGTTTCCCTCCAAGAATAACAATTGGATATTTCTTTTTTCCTCTTGGCGGATATTTTTTGCTATAGCATTCTCTAAAAAGATTAGAAATTTCTATATCAGGAATTCGTTTTGTATATTCTTTGTAGACATCTTTTACAATATCAAAAATTTTATGAATACGAATTTTAGTTTTTGCAGAAACAAAAATAACTGGTGAATGTAAAAGAAATGGGAAAAGTTTTTTTCTATCATCAAGAAATTTTTTTACATATTCTTCTCTATTTTCAATTAAATCCCATTTATTTATAACGATTATTGAAGCACGATTGTATTCTTTTATCATTCCAGCAATTCGCAAATCTTGATGATTTACTCCAGTAGTCGCATCCATAACCAAAAGTGAAATATCACTTCTTTTTATTGCTTCTTCAGTCGCTGCAATTGAAATAAAATCAAAATCTTTCTTTTTACTATTTTTTTTGATTCCAGCTGTATCAATAATCGTAAATTTTATCTCATCTTTTTCAATAAAAGTATCAATTGCATCTCTAGTAGTTCCTGGTATATCACTCACTAAAACTCTTTCTTCTCCTAAAATTTGATTCAAAATACTAGATTTTCCTACATTTGGTTTTCCAACTAATGCAAACTTTATATCTGTTTCATCAATATTTAATGAAATTTTTTTATTTTTTTTAGTTTCATCTGTAGGTTTTATGTGTTCGATAATTGTATTTAAAAGATCTGCGAAGCCAAGATTATGGAGAGCAGAAACTTGTATAATGTTTTCTAATCCAAGTTCATAAAATTCTAATGAATAGACTTCATTATTTCTATCGTCCGCTTTATTTACAAGCAAAATAATCGGCTTATTACTAAATTTTATTTTTATCCATTTAAAGATTGTTTTATCGAGAGGATTCAAGCCTTCTTTTCCATCAACAACAAAAAGAATCAAATCGGCTTCTTTTAGTCCAAGACCAATGTTTTTGACTATCCAATTTGTCTCAAAACTTTTAAAGCTTTTTTGGTTATTATTTTCTTGTTCAATGCCACCAGTATCTATCA
>JAIRLV010000167.1 GCA_031259185.1 Elusimicrobiota bacterium
TTCTTATCATCTGCATTAGTGGAGAGAAGCTGGGAAAATTTAGAAAAGCGTTAAAAAAAATTTTAACTGTTTAAGCCCTCTTGAAAAGAGCGTCGAGTTTTAAAATTTTTAACTTTTTCATATTTTTATTGGGGTATGCTTACAATAAATTATATAGATTTATTAAATGTAAAGATAGGATTTGTAGAATTGATAAGCCAACAAATATTGATTGGCAAGAAAAGACTATATAAATATAACAATGTCTCAAAAATTGCACAATTTACAATTGAGATATATCTATTTTGTAAAAATTTGTAAAAAAATAATTAGATTATAAATTTTTATTTTAGTTGACAGAAAGAATTAAGCGCGTCTGAAGAGATTCGAACTCCTGACCCACTGCTTAGAAGGCAGTTGCTCTATCCAACTGAGCTACAGACGCATTTATTAAAATTAATATTTAAATCGGGGTGGAGGGACTTGAACCCCCGACCTCTTGATCCCAAATCAAGCGCGCTAGCCAACTGTGCTACACCCCGTAAAATATTTTTTATTATAACAATTTTTAAAAAAAAGTCAAAATTTTTATTTTCATTAATTTAGATTACAAATATCTCATACAAATGATTACATGATAGGAGTAAATAATCTTAATATATTTTTATAAAATTGAATAATTTTATTAGTTTTCATCTTATCCAATGATAATTCTTCACTTAATTCCAAAGTTTTTAGATAATCTTTTTTTAAGTTTGTAGCAAGTTTTTCACTATAAATAAATGCTCCACATTCAAAATCTAAATATAAACTTCTAGAGTCTAAATTAGCGCTACCGATTATGGAATATTTATCATCACTGACAAAAGATTTTGCATGTAAAAATCCAGGCGTATATTCATATATTTTTACACCTCCTTCAACTAGATTTCTAGCAAATAATTTTGTCATGGCAAAAACTATCTTTTTGTCTGGAATATGTGGAATTGTAATTCTAACATCTACTCCAGCTTTTACTGCACTTAGAAAAGCCACTTTTAATTCATTATTTATAATTAAATACGGCGTATTTATATAGACATATTTTTTGGCGTTATACAAAATCTTTAAATATACATTTTTATAAACATTTTCATTATCAAAAGGAGAATCCGAAAATACTTGTATCATATCATCAGTCTCATAATTGCTAGTATTTTTTTCGCTATTTAAAAATTTTTCATAACTTTCTAAAAAATTTATTTTCATTGCCCAAAATTGTAAAAACATTATAGTTAAATTATTTACAGATTCCCCTCTAAACATTATGCCATTATCTTTCCAATGTCCATATTTATTTTTGATATTTGTATATTCGTCAGCTAAATTACAACCGCCAATAAATCCAACTATTCCGTCAATAACTGTCAATTTTCTATGACTTCTATTATTGATTTTTACTTCAAAAAAAGGTTTCAATTTATTAAAAACGAAAGTTTTTATCCCTTTTTTTTCTAAATATATCGCATAATCAGATTCTAAACTAAATAAACTTCCTAAATCATCATAAATTAATCTTACATCAATCCCTTCTTTTACTTTTTTTTCTAAAATTTCCAAAATAGAATTCCAGATTTTTCCTTCCTCAATAATAAAATATTCCATAAAAATAAATTTTTTTGCGTTTTTCAATTCCCTTAATAATGATTCAAAAAAAATCTCTCCACTCTCCAAATAAATAATTTCATTAGATTTATATATTTGAAATTTAGACGTATTAAAAATATAATTTGAAATGTTTTTAACAAACTCATCTTTTATACAAAAATCATTTTGTGTAAAATTAAACATTGAATCATTAATCGTATTTTGTATAAATTCATTTTTTACAGTAATAATATTATTTTTCTTTTTAAAAATTAAATATGTAAATATGCTAAAAATAGGAAAAATCAAAACAATCATAACCCATGCGAGTTTATATTCAGGATTAATAGATGCTCCTAATATATAAAAAGCTAATATAGTAGCTAATATTTCAAAAAAAATATATATATAATAATATTTTCCTAAATAAAATAATAATACATATATCAATATAATTTGAAATATAATGAATATTATATAAATAAAAGATTTATGTTTTATTAACCTTAATAATTTTTTCATCTTTTGAAAACATCCTAAAAAATGATAAGATTTCGTTTGATTTTTATAAATAAATAAAAAAATATTTCAATTTTTTATAGAGATTGACATTTGTAAATATAAATGTTATAGTAAAAAAATGTGTTTTGCGCCCATAGCTCAGCTGGATAGAGCGTCGGACTTCGAATCCGCAGGTCGTAGGTTCGAATCCTACTGGGCGTGAATTTAAAAGACTCCGATATAAAATATTTTAGGATGGGTTCGTAGCTCAGTTGGTAGAGCAGTTGACTCTTAATCAATTGGTCGGGAGTTCGAATCTCCCCGAACCCACTATAATATTAAAAAGCAATCTATTGTAATACTTTTATTGATACATCAATATATTTTATATCCACAAAATATTTATTTTATATTATTTTATTTTATATTTTTCATACATAAAATTATTATTTTTAATATAAAAAATCATCTCTTAAAAACTTCTATTAACAATATAATTAAAAGAAGAACCAATCCTGCTTGAAGCCCAGCAAAAACATCATCCAACATTACGCCCCAACTATTTTCTATCTTTTTATCCGCCCAATTAACTAGTCCATGTTTGAATATATCAAAAATTCTAAATAATAAAAACCCAATCATATAAATAAAAAAAATGTCTAATTTTAAATTAGCTTTTAAATATTTACTACAAAAAATAAATGTAATCAGTTGCCCTAAAACTTCATCAATTACAATAAATGAAGGATCATGATTTGTGTATTTTAAAACTTCTTTTGAAGCAAAATTCCCAATAAAAAAAATAATTATCGAGCTAAAAAATATACCAAAAAATCCCCAAAAATATGTTATTACAAATGCTATGGGCAATGTGATAAATGAAGCAAATGACCCAGAAGCAAAAGGAATATATCCAATTCCACAAAAAGAGGCAATTATGTAACAAAACTTTGTATACATAAAAATAAAATCCTTTACAACTCTTTATATTTTATTCGCTGAAAAGCAAATTGAATATAAAAAAAATTCTTGTCTTTGCTTTGCTAAATAAAAAAAGCCTTTTGCTTTCATTGTTTTATTATAACTTTTTGTTCTATTGGAAGAAAAGTTTTATCTTTCAATTCTTCATTAGGTTTTCCAAAAGGCATTTGCGCTACAAGTTCCCAAGTTTGCGGAATATCAAAAACTCTTTTCACTTCATTATCAATTATAGGATTATAATGTTGAATAGAAGCGCCTAATCCTTCATTTTCTAATAAAATCCACAAAAGAATTTGAGCTATACCTTCTCCGTGATTTGCCCAAGTTGTAAAAAAATCTTTATAATTTGTGAAAGCTTTTTCTAATTTTTTTACTGTTTCTGTATCAATAAAAAATAAAATTGTCCCATATCCATTATAAAAACCATTTAATTTTTCTTCTGTTTTCTCAAAAATTTTTGAATCCGTAACTATTTTTTTTAATGCTTCTTTTACAATGTCCCAAAATTTTTTATGACTGTCATTTAATAGCACAACTGCTCTATGCTCCTGAGCATTAAAAGCTGATGGAGAATAAGTATAAACAAATTCTACTATTTCTTTTATTCTTTCATCACTAACAATTTTTCCACTAGATAATTTACGGACACTTCTTCTTTTTTTTAAAACTTCTTCCAAAAAATTCATAAATATCTCCTTCTTCACTCATTATTTCCTAAATTAAATATATAAATATATTAAAAAAAGGCTATTTTTTTTGAAAAAAATAAGAATATTGTAAAAGTTTTTATTTAATAACAAACATTACAATAAAAAAAACTTTTTATAATTCAAAAAATATTAAATTTTTTAACAGATTTCTAATATTTTTCTAGTTTTTAGTAATAAAAAAAAGCATTAAAATAAATATAAATATAA
>JAIRLV010000118.1 GCA_031259185.1 Elusimicrobiota bacterium
GTATGTATTTCATTATAAAAAAATTAAAGTATGGGAAAAGACTATTTATGGCAGTTAGTTTAACGCCAACGATGTTACCGATAATGGCTTCGCTAAACTATGATGGCTTAAACTTTGTAGTTATTTCCTTTTTTTTAATGGCATTTATTAATTTAAGCGTTGAAAGTAAATTTTCTATGCGTAATTTATTAAAATTGCTCATAGGCATTTTATTTATCCTTTTTTTCGCAAAGACGAATATGTTGTTAATGTTGACTTTAGTACCAATTTTGTTTTTAAACTCGTGGAAAAAAATACCTTTATATCAAAAAATAAAAAGTAAGTTAAAAAATATAAAGATGTTTTATATTTTAATATCTTTTCTTCTAGTTATTGTATTATCCGCATTTTTTATTATTAAAATTGATGTTAATACTATTATTAGAATTTTTAACACGTTAACTTATCCTGAAAATACTTTTATGACCTCTATGATTTTGGGTGGAAATTTTGTATTTGTACCGTCTTTATTTTTAAGTTACTATTGGTTTTTCGTGATTGTAGTATCAATTTTAAGTGATAAAAGTAAGTTTGTTTTGAAAAATAGTATCTTTTCGTGGACTCCATTCTTTCTTTATGTATTACATATTTTTATTGCGCTGATATGCTATCGATCTTACCTGTGGCATGCAAAAACTAATTTTCTTTCTAAAGTTATTGAGGGACAACAAGGCAGATATTTTACTCCATATATTTTACCTTTTTCTATATTAGGAGCATCACTTAATAGAAGAATAAAAATATCTGATTTAATGTTAAATTTGTTTATTTTTGGTGGATCTGTAATGTCAGTAATTTTTACTATCTATGCAATATATATATTTTAGTTAATATTTAACAGACTCTTAGAAACGAGAATTCAAAAAGAATAAATAAATTTGGAAGTGATAAATGTGAGCAACATTTCTGTTGATGTTTTATTTCCCTATTATGGAGATGTAGGGATGATGAAAAAGGCCGTATGTTCAGTGCTAAATCAAACTTATCCATATTGGCAGTTGAAGGTTTTTGATGATGGTTATAAAAGCAGTGAACCAGCAACATTTTTTAATAAATTAATTGCAAAAGAAATTGAGATGAATGGGAAATCTAGGATTTCTTATGAGAAGAACGCTAAAAATCTAGGAGCTAATGGAAATTATCGAAAAGCTTTGGCTAAAGCAACCTCTGAATATTATGTCATGATGGGAGCAGATGATATGATGCTGCCTAATTTTTTAGAAATGTTTATTAAGAGACTAAAAGAATTAGGTGAGATTGATATTTATCAGCCAAATGTTCAAGTGATTGATGAGAATGATCAAGTATATTTACCGCTTGTAGATAAAATTAAGCGGATGGTAATGCCAAAGTATGGGGGAGTATTTAAAGGCGAAAAGATAGCAAAGTCATATATCCATGGTTGGCATTATTTTCCTTCGATTATTTGGAGAACAAAGAGTGCTAAGAAAGTGGGTTTTAATACAAATTATGGAGTCGTTCAAGATGTTAATATGGGGTTAGATATTATTCAAAATGGTGGGATGCTTTATTTTGATAAAGATCATGTTACTTTCTCTTATCGTCGTCATTTAAAGTCAGATTCGTCCATAAAAGCTTTAGATGGGGTGCGGTTTGCTGAAGAGAAAGCATTTTATCAAATAAAGGCACAACAGTTTCACAAACTTGGTTGGTATAAGGCAGAAAAAATAGCAAAAAGGCATGTTTTTTCGAAATTAAATGCATTATCTTTGCTGCCAAAAGCAATTATTTCAAAGAATGGCCAACCTAGTAAGTTGCTTTGGCATATATTAAATTAATGGAAATGAAATCTTTAAATAGGAGCCACTTTAATTTATGAAATTAATAAAAAATTATTTATACAATGTAGTTTTCCAAATTTTTTCAATAATTTTACCATTAATAACAACACCATATGTTTCTAGGATTTTTGGACCTAGTTTAATTGGTGTATATGCACAAACCTTTGTCATAGTGTCTTATTTTGTGTTAATTGCAGGATTAGGTGTCAATATTTATGGCAATCGCGAAATAGCATTTGTTAGGGATGATAAAAATCAGCTAAACCAAACATTTTGGGAGATTATTGTAATGAGAATTATTACAGTTACGGTTGTGTTTGTTTGTTTTATTTTTCTTTTAGTTTTTTATCAGTTTAAATATAAAGAGATTTTGTTAATTCAGTCAATTAATATTCTTGCTGTTGCCTTAGATATATCATGGTTTTTTTTGGGTTTGGAAGATTTTAAAACAAATATTTTGAGAAATGTTATAGTGAAGTTACTTTTACTTTTTTTTATTTTTTTATTAATTCATGACTTAAAAGATATATACTTATATGTTGGTTTAATGGGTGGAGCAACCTTTTTAGGAAATTTAGTTTTTTGGCCTCATTTGAAAAAATTTATATATAAACCGGACAAACCTTTAAAGTTATTTAGACATTTTAAATCATCATTAATATTGTTTATTCCACAAATTATGATTTCTGTTTATGGATTGGTAAGTAAAAATATGTTAGCAGTAATGGATTCAAATAAGTCTTTAGGTTTGTTTGAAAACTCTGACAAAATTAGTAATGCGGCATTAATATTAGTAACTTCATCATGTGTGGTGTTAATTCCTAGATTGGCTAATAATCATGCAAAAAATGACAATGCTTTAGTAAAATCAATGGTTTCAAAATCGTTTGATTTTGTTAGCTTTTTAGCTATACCAATTACTTTTTGTTTGATGTCAGTAGCGGAATCATTTTCTTTATTCTTTTTTGGTTTTAAATTTCAGGGAATTGGAATTGTCTTATTTTCAATAGCTCCGGTTATTATTATGATTGGCTGGAAGAATACACTCGGAATACAGTATTTGATTTCTATTGGTAAAGAAAAGGATTTTATAATTTCGGCTATAATTGGTTCATTGGTAAATATTTTACTTAGTTTTATATTAATACCTATTTTAGGCGCGGTAGGTGCAGCGGTTTCTCTTGTGATATCAGAATTTTTAATAATTGTTTATCAAGCGTTTATTATTCGTAAAGATTTAAATATAATAAGCTTATTTTTACAAACTTGGAAATATTTTTTTGCTGGCATAGTCATGTCTTTAGTTATTAAATTTCTTTCTTTTTTTACAAAGGGAATTCTAGGACTTTTTATTCAAATTTTATTAGGAGCAATTGTTTACTTTTTATTAACGATAACGATGAAGTCAAATTTTACGGAATTTTGTAAAAAGAATTTACGAAATCTCTTATAAAGAGTAATTGATTTTTATAGATTGTAAAGGTAGGAGCATGAAATACAATACAAAA
>JAIRLV010000089.1 GCA_031259185.1 Elusimicrobiota bacterium
TTGACTAGTTTTTTTTTCTACAATTTTTGCAGTTTTCCCAACTCTATGTCTTATATAATAGAGTTTAGCTCGTCTCACTTTGCCTATTTTCACAACTTCTATCTTTTCTATATTTGGAGAATGTAAGCATAATGTTTTTTCTACACCTACGCCATTTGATATTTTTCTTATAATAATATTCTCGCTAATACCTGCTCCTTGTCTTGCAATAACGTCTCCTTCAAAGATTTGTACTCTTTCACTTGTTCCTTCCTTAACTTTCAAATGTAACTTTAATTTATCACCTGCTTTGAAAGTTGGAATATTAGCTTTTTTAAAAGATGCTTCTATTTTATGAATAATACTATCCATATTTTCTCCTTAACTTAAATCAATGACTTTTTAATTTTTTTTAAAATTTTTGAGGGATTACTAATTTTTCGGCTTTTTTAAGTCTGGTCGCTTTTTATGAGTATTCAAAAATGCTTGTTCTTTTCTCCATTCTTTTATTTTTTTGTGGTCACCGCTTAACAATATTTCAGGAACTTCTAAATTTTCAAAATTAGAAGGTCTAGTGAATTGCGGATAATCTAACAAATTATTTTCATTGTAAAAAGAATCATTTTTGTAAGAATTTTCGTTTCCTAAAATCCCAGGCAAAAGTCTAATAACAGCTTCAGCAATAACCATCGCAGGTAGTTCGCCGCCGTTTAATACAAAATTTCCTATAGATATTTCTTCATCTACTATTGATAAAACTCTTTCATCAAATCCTTCATATCTACCACATATAAGTATCAAATTGTTTATCCTGTCAATGTTCGCAAATGTCTTTGCGATATTTTGATCAAAAATTTTGCCTTGCGGGCTCAATAGAATAGTCCTTGTTGATTCAATTCTTTCTTTTTTTTCTATATTTTTTTTGATATGCCTTATTGCATAAAAAATCGGTTCTGGTTTCAAAATCATTCCACAGCCACCACCGTAAGGCTCGTCATCTACTTTTTTGTGTTTATCAAAAGCAAAATCTCTTAAATTATATATAACAAATTCAACTTTTAAATTATTTTGTAATAATTGAGATTTTTTTATAAAACTAGTTTCTAAAAAACTGGTAAATAATTCAGGAAAAATTGTAACTATATGGATTCTATAAATATTTATATCCACGAATAAAAACTCTAAACTATATCTATCTCTAGATAGTAAAATTTAATCTTCAATAATCTCTAAAGCAATTTTTTTATTATTTTTTGCAGCTGAAGCATTTAATAAAGTTCTAATAGATTTTATAACATTTCCTTGTTTTCCAATAATTCTCCCAATATCTTCCTTCTCAACTTTCAATTCAAGAATTGTTAATCTTTCACTTGCCACCTCATTTATATTAATATTATTTGGATTATTAACTAAAGCTTGTACGATACATAGTAATAATTCTTTTTGCATTTTTATACTCCCTTAAATAAATTTAATTTTTAAAATTTTGAATTTTCATTAACATAATATAAATTTTATTTACTTATATTTTTTGATATTAAATTTTTAACAGTATCGGTCGGTATAGCACCTTTTGATAACCAAGTATTTATTAATTCTAAATTAATTTTCGTATTTGTTTCATTGTGAGGATCATATAACCCCAATATTTCAATTTCTTTTCCATCCCTTCTCGTTTTACTGTCTATAGCAACAACTCTATATATAGGATATTTTTTCTTCCCCATTCTTTTTAGCCTCAACTTAACTGCCACAATAAATCCTCCCCTATAAAATACAATGTTAAATTTTATTGTTTTTTTTTATTTTTGTCAAGAATTTTATAAAAAAATACGTAAATTGTAATTTTAAATTATTGAAATATAGATATACCAAGTGTGTCTATGCTTGATTCAGCTAAAGTTTTCTCATTTTTTATTTTAATACTTTTTAACTAAAAAAATTATTTTTTTCTATGATCCTTAAATTGTTTATATATATCTAAATTTTCTAATATTTTTTTTTACTTTTAATCAAAACATATTATATAATTATTTAAAATTTGTATAGCATGTGAGAAATAATTTTAAAATGAGTGGAATTATTTAATATCGCATTTATAATCTTTACTTCTAATTCTAGTAAAAAATTTATCTACAATTATTTTGTCTTTAAAATATTATATCAAAACAAAAAATATTAATATAATGACACTTTGTTGTTTTTTATATATAATTTAATTGAAAAAATGAATAATAGATACTAATTTAACAGATTTTTTGCAAAAAAAAAAATTAAATAAAAAATGAAAAATAAAAATGAAAAAAATGAGTTATATAGAAAAAGATTTTAAATATATTTGGCATCCTTATACTCAAATGAAAGATTGTGAAAAATATCCTAACATTTTGCTTGAAAGAGCAAAAGGAATAAAATTATATGACGATAAAGGGAATTTTTATTACGATATAATTTCTAGTTGGTGGTGTAATGTTCATGGGCATAACCATCCCAAAATTAAAAATGCCATAAAAAATCAATTAAATAGTTTAGATCATATAATGTTTGCAGGTTTTACACATAAGAGCGCTATAAAACTTGCAGAAAAATTGATAAATGTTTTAGATGACAAAGCTATAACAAAAATATTTTTTTCTGATAATGGTTCTACTTCAGTTGAAGTTGCTATAAAAATGTCTATGCAATATTGGTATCAAAAAGGTAAAAAAAATAAAAAACAATTTTTATGTTTAGATTATGGCTATCATGGAGATACGATAGGAACCATGTCAGTAAGCGGAATAGGATTTTTTAATCAAAAATTTTCTTCATTATTTTACAAAGTTCACAGAGCAAAATCTCCTTATTGTTATAGATGTCCATTCAAAAAAAAGCAAGAATCTTGTATTTTTGAATGTGTTAAAGATATGGAGCAAATTTTAATCAAAAATTCTAAAAATATTGCTGGAATAATTTTGGAACCACTTGTAATGGGAGCTGGCGGAATGATAATTTATCCAAAAGAATATTTAGAAAAAGTAGGAGAATTGGCTCAAAAATATAATGTTCATCTTATTTTAGACGAAGTTGCTACAGGTTTCGGGCGTACTGGCAAAATATTCGCTTATAAATACACAAATATAAAACCAGACTTTATTTGTATATCAAAAGGATTGACTGGTGGAATTTTACCATTAGCAGCTACTTTTACAACTGAAAAAATTTATCAAGCGTTTTATGACGATTATGAAAAATTAAAAACTTTTTATCATGGACATACTTTTACAGCGAATCCTTTATCTTGCGCTAGCGCAAATGCCAGTTTGGAAATATTTGATGAAGAAAATTATTTTGAAGATGAAAAAAAATTAAAAACTATTTCAAAAATTTTAAAATATAGGTTAAAAAGTTTGAAAAATAATAAAATTTTTAAATTTATTGGAGATGTGAGAAGTATTGGAATGATTGGAGCGATTGAGTTAGTTCGTGATAAAAAAACTAAAAAAAGTTTTGAGATAAAAGATAGAATTGGAATGAAAATTTATAACGAAGCTTTGAAAGAAAATTTGATAATGAGACCAATAGGAAATATAATTTATTTTTATCTGCCGCTTTGTACTTCAAAAAGAGATTTAAATAAAATTTTTGATAAAACAGAAAAAGTTTTATTTAAAATTGAAAAAGATATATAATAGACTTTATTGGCAATGAAATTATCAAATTTTTTGCTAATAAACATTCAATAAAGGATTTTTTAAGATGAAAATGTTTG
>JAIRLV010000091.1 GCA_031259185.1 Elusimicrobiota bacterium
TAAATAAATAATTGATTTGTTAATAAAAAAAATAAAAATTCTATATTTTTTCAAAAATAATAACAATTTCGCCTTTTATACTTTTTCGGTTTTGTAATATTTCATTTACTTCGATTAAATTACCGCGTATTAATTCTTCATACATTTTAGTCATTTCTCTAGCAATGCAAACGTTTATCATTTTTATATCAAATTTATTTGATTCAATTATTTTTTGATTAGCTTCAATACTGACATATTTATTATATTTAGTCTTTGATTTTTTATTAAAAACATTACTAACATTTGAATTTGTATCATCTAAATTTAAATTTTGCAAATTTTGCAAGATAGTTTCAATGGTTTTTTTTATTCTATGCGGCGATTCTAAAAAAATAACAGTATTTGTTGCTCCAAAAAATTTTAAAAGAGATTTAGTTTTTTGACTGGATTTTTTTGGCATCCAACCCGCAAAAACAAAGTCTATGAGACAAGCTCCAGATAAAACCAAAGCGTTGATAATACTGCAGACTCCGGGAATTGCTTCTATTTTTATGTTGTTTTTAATCAAAAATTTTACTAATCTATTCCCCGGATCAGCAATCATTGGCGTTCCAGCGTCACAAACCAAAGCAATTTTTTTGCCTTCATTTAATAACTTTAATATAAATTTATCGCTGGAATCTTTGGTGTATTTATGGTAGCTGATTAATTTTTTTTTGATATTATAATAAGCTAAAAGATTTACCGTATGAGTAGTATCTTCGCAAAGTATTATATCTACTTCCTTTAAGATCTCAATAGCTCTAAATGTAATATCTTTAAGATTCCCGATTGGAGTTGAAACTATATAGAATTTTGGGAAATTATTTAGATTGGTTTTCATCAATATTGTTTTCTAAATAATGCAAAAATATATTTAGCTAAATATTTACCAAATTGTGCTCCTGAATATTTTACAAGTTTATTCATTGCATATTCCTTGAAAAAGTCTTTCTATAAATTTTATTGCTGTTATATATTAAAAAAGTTTAGCTTTGAATACATAGATTATAATTTTTTAATTCTTTATAGCTTTTGCTCACCCATTAAAAAGCATCTTGTTTATAGATTCTTTTTTGCTAAATAAAAAAATATAAAAAAATTAGCATATTTTATATGCTATTTTCTCTGACAATATCTTTAACTTTCATGATTCTAACTAATGTGCTTCTTTCGTTTTCTTCAATTTTAGAGCTAATCATTTTGATAGTTTCTAAAATTTCTGGTATCATTTGATATTCCAATGCATTGACTCTACGACGAGTTTTGGCAATTTCATTTCCTAAAATATTTAGTTTAAATTCTGTTTCAGAAAGTTTAATAATATTGAATAATAATTTTGTTTGCAAATTAATAGTTTTTTTCAATTCTTTAGAAATATGAAAAAATTGAAATTGCATATTTTTATATTCGCTATTTTGTTGTAAAGAAACATCAAAATCAAAAATTTTTATACCTATCAAGTGTGACAATTTTTCTTTTATTTCACATTTTTGCCAAGGCACTAGATATGCAGCTTCTAAAATTTCTGGAAAAGAGTTTGACTTTGTAATAATAAAACTATCTATTGTTTTGTTTAAAATTTCATCTACTTTTTTTCTATTTTCTTTTACTTTATCTAAAAGCTCCATAAAAATTTTAATCATTTCATCAAGTTTATCTTTCAAAAGTTTATGTCCACGTTTTGCCATAGTTAATCTTGCTTTCAAATTACTCAATTCCATTCTTGTGGGATTTACATTTAACATTTTTTATCCTATTTATAAATAATGATATTCTTTAGAAATTTTAATTATTTTTCATTTTTATGTTTATTCGTTAAATATTTATTTATAAGTTCATCTTTGATTCTTTTTAATTCTAGACTAGGTAAAATAGATAATAATTCCCATCCAATATCTAATGTTTCATCTATAGATCTATCTTCGTAAAAGCCTTGATTTATAAATTTTGTTTCAAATTGATCTGCAAATCTTGCATAAATTTTATCAGTATCTGAAAGAGCTGCTTCTCCTAATACAATAGCTAGTTCTTTTGCTTCTTTACCTCTAGCATATGCTCCAAAAAGCTGGCTGGTCATTGGCGCATGATCTTCTCTAGTTTTTCCTTCACCGATTCCTTTTTCTTTTAACCTTGATAAAGAAGGCAAAACATCAATGCTTGGATTTATCCCTTTTCTCATTAAGTCTCTAGAGATAATAATTTGTCCTTCTGTAATATAACCTGTCAAATCTGGTATTGGATGAGTTTTGTCATCTTCTGGCATTGTTAGAATTGGCAACATTGTAATAGACCCATCTATATTGGTAATTCTACCAGCTCTTTCATAAATGGTAGATAAATCTGAATACATATAACCAGGATATCCTCGTCTTGCAGGAACTTCTTTTCTAGCAGAAGAAACTTGCCTTAGAGCTTCGCAATAATTAGTCATATCAGTCAAAATAACTAGAACGTGCATATTTTTTTCAAAAGCCAAATATTCAGCAGTTGCAAGGGTAATTTTTGGCGTAGCTATTCTTTCAATTGCCGGATCATTAGCTAAATTCATATACATAACAGCTCTTGAAATAGCGCCAGTAGCGGTTAATTCATTGATAAAAAATTCTGATTCTTCAAACGTAATTCCCAAAGCTCCAAAAACAACTGCAAATTTATCGTCTTTATTTTTTACTTTTGCTTGTCTTGCAATTTGCGCGGCAATATTATTATGCGGCAGCCCTGAACCAGAAAATATTGGCAATTTTTGACCTCTCACAAGTGTTGTCATCGCATCAATTGCAGAAATGCCAGTTTGAATAAACTCATCCGGATAATTTCTTGCAGAAGGGTTTATTGGCAATCCGTTTATATCAATTTTTTTTTCTGCAATTAGTTCTCCTCCTCCGTCTATAGGTCTTCCCATCCCATCGAAAATCCT
>JAIRLV010000146.1 GCA_031259185.1 Elusimicrobiota bacterium
ATGGCAACTTTGAAAGATTTATGACGAGAGCACAGATTATGATAGAAACGCTTTGTCTCAACATTGAAACTAATAGCGCTCATACAAGCCATATATAGAGCATTCCTGACATAACAAAGATTTCTACCGCCTTGTATCTTAGCAGATGATGTATTACCAGAATCTTTATTGATAGGAGCAACACTTACTTAAAGTAGAGCTTTTATTTTTGTTTATTTTGCCGAGTTCAGGTAGTTCAGCAATAAGAATATTAGCAGTCTGTTTAGCTACGCCTTTTACGGAAGTTAAGGTTCCTTTTTTGGCTTTTAGTGTTGGACCTGCATCAATAAAATGGTCTATTTCACTTTCAATTTCATCTAAAGAAGCTTGAATAAAAGAGATAGAAGTTGAAATTTTAGAAATAATAGAATCATTCGTAGCTTTTTCAAGGCGATTTTTCTCTTGAATTAGCATATCGACGAGTTGTCGTCTACGAGATGTAAGTTTTTGTAGTTGAATATTTTTTAAACTGGAAGGTTGAGGTTTGAAGCGAATACCAAAGTCAGCTAAAACAAAAGCGTCAATTTTATCGGTTTTAGCAATTTTTTAGGAAGCATTAGCAAAATGACAAGCTTCTCTAGGTTCAATGCGGGAAAATGGTTTTTTATATTTTATATTTTTCAAATCTCTATTTCGCGCACCGCTTCTCTTTCTATTTTGTTGTTAAATTGTCTAGCTATAATGTCCACATGAAATATAAAAAATTTTATTTATATTCTTTGACAAATGACCTTAAAAAAGCTAGAATTACAAAAATCTTTTTAAGCTAATTAATATGTATTTCTAATAAAAATTCATTCAATATTAATTTTTGATTTTGTTTTTTTATGGAATTATTGACAATGAATCAAACAAAAAATAATAATTAAAAAAAAGCAACCTTTTTCAATCAATGAAAAAATATAAAATATTTTAAGAAAATTCTAACGCTTAAAATTATTCTAGCTTAAAAATTTAGAGTATATATTTGTTATTAAAAAAATATTTGAGGTATAAAAAAAATGGCAATTAGAGTTAGATTTGCGCCTAGTCCTACTGGATTTTTGCATATTGGCGGAGCTAGGACAGCGCTTTACAATTATCTTTTTGCTCGTCATAATAACGGAAAATTTATTTTAAGAATTGAGGATACGGATGAAGTTAGATCCACAGAAGAATCTGTTTTAGCAATTTTACAGGGCATGAAATGGCTAGGATTAGATTGGGATGAAGGACCTGTTTTGAATAAAGATGGGAGAATAGATTTAATTGGCGACTATGGTCCTTATCTTCAGTCGAAAAGGATTGGAATGTATCAAAAATATATAGATAAACTTGTAACGGAAGGAAAAGCTTATAAATGCTTTTGTACAACCGATGAGCTGGTAAAAAAAAGAGAACTTGCAAACAAAGAGAAAAGACCTCCTAAATACGATAATACTTGTAGGAATTTGACAGAAGAACAAATAAAAAATTTTGAAAAACAAGGGAAAAAATCAGTAATTAGATTTAAAAATTCTGGCGAGGGACAAACAGTTTTTGACGATGTAATAAAGGGGAGAATTGTATTTGAAAACAATTTGTTGGATGATTTTGTTATAGTAAAATCATCAGGGGTTCCTATTTATAATTTTGCAGTTGTTTTGGATGATTATTTGATGAAAATTAGTCATGTAATAAGAGGCGATGATCATATTTCAAATACTCCCAGACAAATTATGCTCTATAAGGCTCTTGGATTTGAATTACCGCAATTCGCACATATTCCTATGATTTTAGGAAGCGATGGGGCAAGGCTCTCAAAAAGACATGGAGCTACTTCAGTTTTAGCATATAAAGATATGGGATATTTGCCAGAAGCTCTAGTGAATTATTTGGCGCTTTTGGGATGGGCAACATCCGACAGCCAACAATTATTTAAATTTGATGAACTTATTAAAAAATTTGACTTAAAAGACTGTAATTCAAGCGCTGCAATTTTTGATGATAAAAAATTAATTTGGATGAACGGAGAATATATTAGAGAGAAGTCATTAGATGAATTCACGAAAATAGCGTTACCTATTTTACAAAACGCCAATCTCGTTAAAAATGATATTAACAAAGAAGAGCTAGAAAATTTGAAAAAAATTTTGATATTAGAACAAGAAAAAGTAAAACTTTTGACAGATTTGCCAGAGCTTTTTGGCTTTATATTAAAAGATAAAATTGAGTATAATGAAATTGATATTGAAAAATTTTTCAAAAAAGATCCAGAAAAAACAAAAAATATTTTAGAAAATATAAAAGTTGAAATGGCAAAATTGAATGATTTTACAACAGAAAATTTAGAAAGTTTATTTAGAGAATATGCTGAAAAAAATAACTTGAAAACAGGGCAAGTTTTTCATCCAGTGAGACTTGCGACTTCTGGAAAAATGAAAGGACCAAGCCTTTTCCACTATTTAGAAATTCTGGGTAGAAAAAAGGCAATTGAAAGAATTGATTATAGTTTAACCAATTTTTTTAAATAAAAAATATAAATAATTTAGCGTTTATTTAGGATGCTTGTATGAAAATTACAAAAATAAAAAATTTTTTAAAAAATTACAAAATATTTATTATA
>JAIRLV010000231.1 GCA_031259185.1 Elusimicrobiota bacterium
ACTAGATATGATAAATTGGATGTTAGCTATATTGGATTTGTTTATTTTTGTTTTAGCATCATTTATTTAAATTGTGTCAACACACCCTAGTTTAGCCCAAAATTAAATTATATAAAAAAAATAATAGGTGAATATATGAAAAGTTAAAAAAACTTTATTTGCAAAAAAAGAAGTCTGTAAAATAATAATCATTATATTAAAGTATATATAGAATTATTCGCTTAATTTATGAAAATATAAGTATAAATGTAGATAACAATTGACAAATAATAACTTATAATGTTATCATATAAAAATATAATTAAATTGGAGGCTTTATAGGATGCTGGTTTATATAAATGGGAAGTTTTATGAAAAAGAACATGCTAAAATATCAGTTTTTGATCATGGTTTTTTATATGGGGATGGAGTATTTGAAGGAATCAGAGCTTATAATGGAAGAGTTTTTTTATTAGAGGAACATGTGAGGAGACTTTTTGACTCTGCAAAAGCTATTATGCTTGATATAGGTTTGTCAAAAGAAAGAATAATTGAAGATATACTTACAACTATTAGAAAAAACAATCTACAAGAAGGTTATTTGAGGGTAATTGTAACTAGGGGTTATGGAGATTTAGGGTTAGATCCTGTAAATTGCAATGGAGTCACGGTTGTCATTATAGCCGATAAGTTAAAAATATATCCCCAAGACTTTTATGAAAAAGGGATGTCCACTATAATATCTTCTACTAGAAAAAATAATGCCGATACTATAAATCCTAAAATAAAATCTTTGAATTATCTAAATAATATTTTTGCAAAATTAGAAGCAAGACATGCTGGAGTTTTTGAAGCGATTATGTTGAATAGAGAAGGTTATGTTTGTGAATGCACAGGAGATAATATTTTTGTAGTTTCAAACGGCAAAATAAAAACTCCTCCAACATATTTAGGCGCTTTACAAGGGATAACTAGAGATTTTGTAATAGGGCTTTCTAAAAAATTAAATATTGAAATAAGAGAAGAACCTTTTACTCAATATGAAATTTATACGGCTGACGAATGTTTTTTGACCGGAACTGCCGCAGAAGTTATACCAGTAATAAAAGTAGATCAAAGAATAATAGGCGGCGGAAAACCAGGTAAAATTACAAAACAAATTAGCGACGAATTTAAAAGTACAGTTAAAATTCAAGGTATAGAAATATATAAATAAAATTTCAAAAAATATTGACATTTCATTGGATTTTTATATAATAAAATAATATATGGTGCCAATAAAATATTAATAAAACAATTTAGTTTTTTATGGGGAAAATATCCATTTATCATATTTTTATAAGGAGCTATCAAAAAAAATGGCAAAATTAAAAACAGGTAGACACACTTCTAGCCTAAAAGAATTAAAAAAAAATAAAAAACGAAATAAAATTAACACTTCTAAAAAAAGTTTATTGAAAACATTATCAAAAAAAGTTTTATTAGCAGTAAAAAATAAAGATATCAAAAATGCAAAAATATTTTTGGATGAATCTTTTTCCGCATATGATAAAGCTTCAAAAACTAATACTATTCACTTGAATAAATCTGCTAGAAAAAAGTCTCAGCTAGCAAAAATGGTTGCTAGTATAGAAGTTTGATTTTAGATGATTTATTCGTCCCAAATTTTTTTAACATTAAAAAATTATTGTTGACACAGATTCAAATTAAAGATTTGCCTTTTTATTTAAGGATTTTAAAATAAATGTTATTGTTATTACTTCAAATTTTGGACATTTTTTTTGTTTCAATAATAGTTTATAATATTGTTTTATTTATAAGGACTAATCGTTCTGGGCAAATTATTAGAGGTATCATCGTATTTATGATACTAACAATTGTCGCCGGATTTTTGCAACTGACAATTTTAGAATGGATTTTGAGAAGTCTATGGACTTTCTCATTGATTGTATTGATTATCATTTTTCAACCAGAAATCAGAAAAGCTCTAGCAGAATTGGGAAAAAGACGTTGGTATATTGCCGATATAAACCAAATTAATAGAGATATTTTATTAGACACTATAAAATATTTTTCAGATAACAAAATCGGCGCATTAATAATTCTAGAACAAAATGATAATCTAAAAAACTATATAGAAAATGGCGTTAAAATAAATGGGCTTATTTCTAAAGAACTTTTGTCAACTATTTTTATGCCAAAAACAGCTTTGCATGATGGTGCCGTTATCATTAAAAATAATAAAATAGCTTCTGCCGCTAGCATTTTACCTCTAAGTAACGCAGAAATCAATAAATCTATTGGAACTAGGCATAGAGCAGGACTTGGGATGGCGGAAACAACAGACGCATTAGTTATAATTGTATCCGAAGAAACAGGGAAAATGAGTTTTGCTAGAAACGAAAAAGTTACTTGGGATATTGAATTTCAAAAGTTAACAGAATATATAAAAAGAATTCTGGGACACAAAAATGAGAGATTTATAAAAATTTTTTTTAAAAATCTCAAGGAAATGATATCTATAAAGCTTCTAAAGAACAATTTAAAATTAAAAATGATTTCTTTGATACTTGGGGCTATCGTATGGTATTACATTAAAAATTTTGTTCTAAAATAAAAAAATAATGAATAGATATATTTTATTTATATTTTATTTATATTTTATTTAAATGAAATTTTTAGTTTAAAACTTTAATCAAATTCATATTCATATTAAGAAGGTAAAAATTTTTTATAGAATATATTTTTTAATTTATAGATAATGTTCTATAGAAAATGCGATCTATAAATCAAGAGGTTTAGAGTATCAGTTTATTTCCATTTGGGTTTTATTACACACCATCTCCATCTTGACTGAATTATCTCATTGTTTTATATTTTAAGTATTTTAGATGTCGTTGCCATAAATAAAATATCTTAAAAAAAATTTAAAAATTAGTATTTTGAAAATAAAAATTATAAATAGTTTAATATAGAGGAAAAATGTCATATATAGCATTAGCAAGAAAATATAGACCAAAAAATTTTTGCGATATTATAGGGCAAGAGCATATTTCAAAAACACTTATGAACGCTTTGAAAAGCAATCATATTTCGCATGCTTATATTTTTGCTGGACCTAGAGGAGTAGGAAAAACAACGACTGCAAGAATTTTAGCCAAAACATTAAATTGTTTAGATATAAAATTAGAAAATCGCCCATGTATGAAATGTGAAATTTGCAAAGATGAAAAAGCAATGGATGTTATTGAAATAGATGGAGCCTCAAATAGAGGAATAGATGAAATCAGAGATTTAAGAGAAAATGTGAAATTTGCTCCACTTTATTCAAAATATAAGATTTATATCATAGATGAAGTTCATATGTTGACAGAACCAGCATTTAATGCCTTATTGAAGACATTAGAAGAGCCTCCTCTACATATAATTTTTATTTTTGCAACAACTGAAATTTATAAAATTCCAGATACGATTCTTTCTAGATGCCAAAAATTTAACTTTAGATTAATTTCATTAGAAAATATAACAAATCGCCTAAAATTTATTTTAGATAAAGAAAATATAAAATACGAATATGGGGCTTTAGATTCTATTGCTAGAGCTAGTTTAGGAAGTATGAGAGATTCTTTAAGCATATTAGATCAAATCATTGCTTATTCTCCAGAAATTATTACAAAAAAGGAAACTGATTTTGTCCTAGGAGTTATAAATTCTGAAACAATTTTTGAAACTGTTAATAATATTTTAGATAATGATACTGCAGATGTTTTGAAAAAAATATCAGATATTTTGAAAGAAGGATATGATTTGAATCAATTTATGCTACAAATTAGAGAACATTATAGAAATTTGATGTTTTTTAAAGTTGACGAAAATTTGACTTCAATTTTAGAAATTTTACAAGACAATTTTGATAAATACAAAAATCAAGCTAAAAAAGTTTCATTAGGGAAAATAACCAGAGATCTGAAAATGATAAATCAAGCAATTGATGAAATAAAGAGAACTGATTATCCCAGAATTGTATGCGAACTTTATTTAACAAAACTATCGCAACCATATTTATCATCAGTAGAATTATTAAAAAATTTGAAAGATATAACTGAAATGGATAATTTTAAAGATATGCAAAAATTTCTAAATATGAAACTCAATTTTGACAGACAAAACAACAATATTATATATCAAGAAAATGAAAAAAAGTTAAATTTGGACGAACAAAATAATTCAAACGAAAATATTTTTATAGAAGAAACAGAAAATGAAACTTTGAATAAAGAAAAAAAGTTAAAGCAAAATGAGCATTTAGAAGAAAATGAAATTCCTAAAAAAAATATTTTTGCAGAAAAACAAACAATTTTTTATCAAACAACAGAAAAAAAATTTAATAATATTGATATAGAAAAGTTTTTAAATGAAAAATGGGAAGAATTTTTGTCAAAGATTGGAAAGCAAAAAATGATTTTGACAAGATACTTAGAAGAGATAAAAGGCATTGAAGTTTCTGGTAATAAAATTATATTTTTGTTTGAAAATAAATTATTTTGTGAAGGAGTAGAAAAAAATAAAGAAATAATAGAAAATATACTTCAAGAGTTAATGAATAAAAAAATTAGTATAGCTGCAAAAATAAAAATAGTTCCTAATGACGAACAATATAACAATCAAAATGAAAATGAAAATCAAACAAAAAATATTCCTTTAGAATATAATTTTGAAAAAAAAATAGAAAATGAAAGAAATATTTTACAAGATAAAAAAGCAAAAACTTATAATGTAGAGCCAAAAATTAAAAATACTGACGTAAATTTGGATGCGGCTACAAAAGAAAATGAGAGTATTGAAGAGGAAATTCCTTTGCCAGATGATAATGAATTAAATGATGAAAAAGCTGATAATCTAAAATATAATGCAGATGATATTATAAAGTTTGAACCCAAAATTAAAGAAATTATAGATTTATTTGGAGGCGAAATATTACCTCCATATAAATAATTGTAGAAAAAAATTTAAAAGAAGTATGAAAATTGAAAACCCGCAAAAAAAAATTTTTAAAATTTTTATATCAGGTTGGGCAACAGATTATAAAATATTTGATATAATTTATAAAAAGTTGATCAAGAAAAAACATGATTTTTTTTTTAGTGAAAAAATTATTATAAATGAAGAGTTTTTTAACGAAATCTGTAATAAAATACAAAATAAAAAAAAATCTGAAAAAAATATAGAAATAGAAATTATTAGTTGGTCTATGGGTTGTTTTATTGTTATTGATATTTTGAAAAAAATTGAATCTGAAAATTTACAGATTTTTAAAAATATCGTACAAAATTTAAAATTGAATTTATGGTCTATATGTGAGTTTTATGATAAAAAAGATATAGAGCAAATCAAAAAGTTTATTTTGAAAAATAAGAATTTATACTTGGAAAAATTCTATGAAAAATGCTTTTTTTGTGAGAAAAAAAATAGCGTTTCAAAAAATTTTAGTTTAAGCAATTATAAAAAATTTAAATTAAATTATCAAAATTATTATTTTGAAAAATTTAATATAGATACTCTATTTAATGGATTAGATTATTTGAAAAAATCAGTTTTGGATACTGATTTTATACTAAAACTTGCAAATTATGGCGCAAAAATTAGAATAGTAAATTCTAAAAATGACAAAATTATTAATAAATTTTCAAACAATATTTTAGATTTAAACAAAAAAAATAAAAATATAAAAATAGAAATATTAGATAATTGCGGACATATGTTTTTTTTGGAGAGAAAAGATATTATGTCTTTTTTGATTTAAAAAAAACTGTATAAAAATTATGAAAATTTATATAGCTAATATGGGGAAAGAAATGAAAATTTTAGTGATAAATAGTGGAAGTTCATCAATCAAATATAAATTGATTTCTATGAAAAAAGAAGAAGTTTTAGCAAAAGGTTTGATAGAAAAAATTGGTTCTAAAGACGCTTTATTAGAGCAAAAAACATTTCATGGGAAAAAGTATAAAGACGCTAGAGAAATTTTAAATCATGAACAAGGTATCTCTTTAATCATAGAAATGCTTCTAAATGGAGAATACGGCGTTTTGAAAAATATAAATGAAATTGATGGAATTGGGCATAGAGTTTTACATGGAGGAGATAAATTTTCGAATCCAGTTTTAATCACAGAAGAAGTAAAAGATAAAATCAGAGAATGCATTCCATTAGGACCGCTGCATAATCCTAACAATTTAAAAGGAATAGAAGCTATGGAAAAAGTTTTGCCAAATGTAAAACAAGTCGCAACTTTTGATACAGCGTTTCATCAGAGTATGCCAGATTATGCGTATATCTATGGCATTCCTTATAAATTTTATCAAGAAGAAAAAATTAGGAGATATGGATTTCATGGGTCTTCACATCGTTATGTATCAGAAAAGGCAATACAAACTTTAGATAATAAAAAAAATTTAAAGATAATTACTTGCCATCTTGGAAATGGCGGAAGTCTTTGCGCCATAAAAGATGGAAAATGTATAGATACTTCTATGGGGCTTACTCCATTAGAAGGTATAGTTATGGGGACAAGATCCGGAGATATTGACCCTGCTATAATTTTCAACATTGCAAAAAAATTGGATATGACAATTCAAGAGATAGACGATATGTTAAATAAATATAGTGGGATTTTAGGCATTTCTGGGGTTAGTAATGACATGCGAGAATTGATAAAGGCTATAAATGAAAATAATCCAAGAGCGATTCTGGCTATGAATGTCTTTACATATAAAATTAAAAAATATATTGGTTCTTATTTAGCTACATTAAATGGAGCGGATGCTATAGTTTTTACTGGCGGAATTGGAGAAAATAGCTATTTTCCCAGAGAATTGATTTGCAAAGATTTAGAAAATCTTGGAATAAAAATAGATGTTGAGAAAAATAAAAACACTATTCTTGGAAAAGAAGGATTTATAAATAAAAAAGATTCTAATATAAAAATTTTGGTGCTTTCTACAGATGAAGAACTAGTTATAGCTAGAGATACAAAAGACATTATAAATTAGATTATATCCAAATTATTGACGTATAAAATATAAAAAATTTTGTCAAAATCCAATCTTAAATACAAAAGCAATAAGAAAAGAAAAAGCTAGATCGCTCCTCTCAAAACAAGAAAAATTTTTAACGAAAAGCTAAAAATTCTAAAACTCGTATTTTTAGTAAAAAACTCTCTTTCTTTACTCCTCAAATAGAACTTCTAGATAAAATTAAACAACTTTTATCGGCTAGAGATTTGCTCGTTAAACAAAAAGCCGCTCTCAAAAATGCTAATCGCTCTTACTCTTTCGAAGTAGTCCA
>JAIRLV010000015.1 GCA_031259185.1 Elusimicrobiota bacterium
GAACTAGCGGAGCCAGTAGAATCAACCCAACCGACAACCGACATCAAACTGGCAACAGCAGAGCCAGAGCAGCCAGCAGCCGACATCAAACTAGCAACACCAGAGCCAGAGCAATCGGCGACCGACATCACACTAGCAGAATCAGAGCAACCGGCAACCGTCAATTCACTGGAACTAGCGGAGCCAACCCAACCGACAGCCGACATCAAACTAGCAGAGCCAGAGCAATCGGCAAGTATCATCAAAAGCCTAGAAACCCAAGCACCCGAGACGGTTATATACGAAAAAGGCAATGAAGCGAATAATTTAGCAATAAAAGGCGATGAGAATAAAAAGAAAAGCTTTTTTGGCAAAGTGAAAGAATTTTTGCTAGATGCGCCGATAAGGAAATTGACTAATGCGTTGAAAACGCTGATGACGCAAGATGGAAAGACAGAGATGAAAACTGGAATAATTGCCAAAATTTTATCTCCGATTTCAAAAGCATTAAAATATGTAAATAAAGTTTTGAATATAGCGGTAAAACCAATAAATAAATTTTTTGGAGAAATATTGGGACTATTGGGACTAAAAGTTTCAATAGAGAGCGAAACTTCAAAAAGTTTTGATAGTAAAGTTGCAAAATTAGATAAAAAAGCCAATGAAGGCCTAGAGAAAATAAAATATGCCATAAGTAGTATAAAGCCAAAAGAAGAAGGTGATAAAGAAACAATAAAAGGTACAAGTTTGACGGATAATAAAATAAAAAATCATTTTGCAGAAAACAAAGATGCTTTGAGTAATATAAGGGAACAGGTATCACTAGTAAGTATGTCAAACCTGTATTCTAATAAACTGCAAAGTTTTAATAAAATAGAACAAATAGTAAATATAGGAATGAAATTAGCAGAGAATAATATAATATTTGATAAAAGCGATGTAATGAGGGTAAAAAATGGTTTAGAGGATATGAAACGAGAATTTAATAATGAGACCTTTTTATATAAGAGCATGAAAAGTTTTGAATTTACACCCGATATAGAATACGCTAATAATGAAATCAATATTTATAAAATAAAAATAGAAAATGATAATTTTTATAGTGAAACAAAAATAAATGCAGAAATAGGAATAAATTCAGCAACAAAAATCCCGACAATTGGGTTGGGTATAGACGGATATTTTGGCTACAAAATTACAGATACTAGTATGATAAATATAAATTATAGCAACAAAGAAAAAGACCTACGTGGAATGTATATATACCAAATAAAAAGAAATGCGGACATAAAATTAGAATTTAATGAAAGCATGGTATATTTACAAATAAGCGTAGGGCTATAACAATGAAAAAGATAATGATAATAGTATTTGTAATTTTAATTAATATAAATTTATTTCTAAATAGTGCCGAACAAAAAGAAGCAAGAAAAATATTTGGAAAAATAGTTTTTTGTTCAGAGCGGACATCTGATGGGAACTTATATATATTTTTATTAGAAAATGGAGAGATAAAGAATTTAGGAATAGAAAGCGATATAGCAAAAATTTCACCTAATGGTAAGTTAGTAGCAGCTTTTGCAGAAACTAAAAATAACACTAATAGAGAATTATGCATATATGATTTAAGGAAAAATAAAATAATAAAAAAACATCCTATCAAAAACGAACAAGGTTATGATATAGAATGGACTAGGGATGGTAAATATATAATATATGCGGTAAAGGAAGAAACCGGTAAAAAAAATGAAAATGGACGGAATATATACAATACATATTTAATGAGAATAAATATAAAAACAGGAAAAGAGGAAATATTGAGAGAATATAGAGATGTATTATTTTTTTATAATATAAAAAATATAAATATCTCATTAGATAATAAAAGAATGGTTTTGACAATAGGAATAAGTGGAGAGTTTAAAGATTATGAAAATATATTAAAAGTTTATGTGATGGATATAGATGGGAAAAACGAAAAAGTGGTATGGTTGGTAGGTGTTCCGTTAGGCTGGTTTCCAGATAACAAAAATATTTTGATACACACGAATAGAGCAGAGGACGCAAGTAAGATAAATAGGAAGCATGGAAGGTTATATAAACTGAATGTTGACACACTAGAAAAAGAAATTATAGAAGAAACAGTAGAAGAAGTATACACAACAGAAAAACTGACTAGAGATGGGCAGTATATTTATAGTTGTATATACAATCCATTTATGAGTTTCAATTTAGTAGCAGGAGATTTAAAAGATAGATCGTCTGGCACAATGATAACATATCCCATAAAATACGAAAAGTATGGGATGATATTTTATAGTGATGATAGCTCGCCAGACTGGTGGTATGAGTAGCCGATTTTTTTTATTTTTTCTTTTTCAAAGAAACAAAATATTTGTTCTTTTCTTTACATTGCTTTTTTATATACCGACAAAGTTTTGAATTGTTTTTATCTTAACACTTTCTTTTTGTTTTAAAACAATACATCCAAAACTTTGTCGCAATTGAAGCGCTATTTTTATTTTTTAAAAAATAAAAATATA
>JAIRLV010000039.1 GCA_031259185.1 Elusimicrobiota bacterium
TGATACCAGATTATATGCTTTTATTAATACAAGATATATTGTAATGGATAAAGTTTTATTTTTACTGGAATACGATAATATACATACTATGCCAAATAATAAACTTAATTTTGGCATAAAATTTTTTCTAATGGATAATTTATCATTAGGTATAGGCTTCAAAAATTTAAAAACTTTGTTAGATAAAGGCGATGACAAAAAATTAGACAGATTGTTTATGATAAGCTATTCTGCAAAACTATAAGTTATTATTTTTTCTGTATTAAGGCAAACTTTACACGCTAGATTTTTATGGCATATGACATAATGAAAAAATAAAAACTTTTTATGAGAAATTGATTACAAATGTAGTATAAAAAATGATAACTTTAATAGTAGTAATGAGACGATCTTAATGATACTAAATATAAAAATGAGATTTTTTTATAATCGTTAAATCTCTTACTTTTGCCACTTATCTATTTTTGTCGCTTATCTATATAATTATCGCTTTTTTTAAATGAATAATGAAAATACAATTTTTCCATTTTATATCTTTTCAAATTTATTGTTATTTCTTGAACACATTTAAAAAATTCTATGAAAGAACGCGGAGATAAAATATATGCGAAATTATTTAGATTTTGAAAAACCTATTTTTGAATTAAAACAAAAAATACAAGAATTAAAATCAAATGAATGTATTGATTCATCTAATACAATAAAAGAATTAAAAACAAAATGTGAAATACTAACAAAAGATATATTTTCAAATCTTGGGACATGGGAAAAAGTTTTATTAGCTAGACATCCTGATAGACCTTATTCGCATGATTATATATCCGAAATTACGAATACTTTTTTAGAATTACATGGAGATAGATTGTTTGGAGACGATAAAGCTATTATAGGAGGAATTGCGGAAATAAATAGGAGAAATTTTATCATAATTGGAGAACAAAAAGGAAGAAATATAGATGAAAATATAACCAGAAATTTTGGTATGCCACATCCTGAAGGTTACAGAAAAAGTCTAAGGCTTATGAAGCTTGCTGAAAAATTTAACATTCCGGTTTTAACTTTTATTGATACAGCGGGAGCATATCCGGGACTTGGAGCAGAAGAAAGAGGGCAAGCAGAAGCTATTGCAAAAAATCTAAGAGACATGTCTATTTTAAAAGTACCTATTATTTCAATTGTAATTGGCGAAGGTGGAAGTGGCGGAGCATTAGCGATAGGAGTTGCGGATACTTTGGCGATGTTAGAATATACTATTTATTCTGTTATATCTCCTGAAGGATGCGCTTCTATCTTATGGAGAGATGCTAGTTATGCCCCACAAGCTGCGGAAGCTCTAAAACTATTGCCAAGCGATCTAAAAAAACTAGGGATAATAGATAAAATAATAAAAGAACCCTGTGGAGGAGCTCATTCTTGCCCTAAAAAAATGGCTGAAATAATAAAAAAATTTATAATCCAAGAAATTAAAAAATTAGAAAAAATTGAAATATCAAAATTAATTGAAAAAAGATATGAAAAATTAAAAAATATTGGAAAATTCAAAGAATTAAAAAAGAATTGAAAAGGAGTTGAATAAATGAAAAAATGGCATATAATTTTAATTAGCATTATAGCGCTAGTTATAGTATTTATTTCTTTGTATATATCTGGTCTAAATTCTATAGTTAGAAAATATGAAGCTGTAAATGCTAGTTGGGCTGAAATAGATAACCAATTAAAAAGACGAAATGATTTGATACCTAATTTGGTGAATACTGTGAAAGGTTATGCAGCGCATGAACAAGAAATTTTAGACAATTTAGCTAATGCTAGAGCTAAATTGGGCAATGCTACTTCAAAAGAAGATAAAATTGTTGCAAATAATGAATTTGAGGGAGCTTTGTCAAGATTATTAGTTATTGTTGAAAATTATCCAAATTTAAAAGCTAATGAAAATTTTCAAGGTTTAATGGATGAACTCAGCGGTACGGAAAATAGAATAGCAGTCGCTAGAATGCGTTATAATGAACAAGTTAGAGTCTATAATACATATATAAAAGAAGTTATAGGTTCTTTTTTTGCATCAAGAAAAGGGTTAAATACTCCTTTTCCTTATTTTGAAGTTTCCGAGACAGATAAAGCTGTTCAAAATGTCCAATTTTAGGAAATTATTAATTTTTATGGAAAATTAAAAATATGAATATGAATATGAATATAAATACAATCATTCATGGTGATTGTTTAGAAGAATTAAAAAAAATACCAAATCAATCTATAGATTTAATTTTTGCAGATCCTCCTTATAATATGCAATTAAAAAAGGAATTATACAGACCAAATAATACAAAAGTAGAAGGCGTTAATGATGCTTGGGATAAATTTGAATCTTTTGAAGAATACGACGCTTTTTGTATTGGATGGCTCAAAGAATGTAAGAGAATATATGCTTTCAAAATATCCAGACTATAAGCAAAATAATATAGCGATATTTGGAAGTGATGTAGAAAAGAAAGAGTTTCAAGATTATTATGATGCGATGAAAGAAAAGTATAGTCAGTATCGTGGCGAGATATTAGAGGCTACGACAAAAGAGGAGCTTGATGAGGTGGAGATTGAGTTTTGAAATGTAAAAAAAACTAAAAATAATAATCTGGAATAATATTGTCGTAATTAAGTTTTTCTACTTCTCTTAAAAATGCTCTATCACGGAGATGCGTATATATTTCTTCAGTGATTTTGCTGTTTGTATGTCCTACTAGTTTTGCTATGTGGTGGCTAGATGTGTTACATTCTGCTAATTCTGTTACATGAAAATGACGCAAGCTATGCAGGCAAAAATCAGGCGAAAGTTTATATTTTTTTTTAAATTTTGTAAATATTGACGTAAGCACATCTTCATTGATCGCTTCGTAGGTATTAGGATAATATAAGACGAAATTTGTTTTATTTTCCGCGTCTTTTTTAATTTTTTTTAGATATTCTTTTAGTTTTATGGCGATATAAACTAGGGCGTGTTGACACAAGAATAAAAAAAAGTATAAAAGGAAGTATGAAAATAACAAAAGAACAATTAAAAAAAATAACGCCACATTTGCCTAAGCAAAGAGGGAACGTTAGCAT
>JAIRLV010000087.1 GCA_031259185.1 Elusimicrobiota bacterium
CAAAAGTTTCAATTTTTTTATTAGGATTAAAATTTTTTAATAATTTTGTAAATCCACCTTTTACACTTTTACTTGTAGCATATCTTGCAAGAATAAATTTATCCTTTAATTCCAATAAAACCATTACTGCGACCAATTCATTGTTTTCTTTTAATCCAAGATAATACGTTCCCGAAGAAAATCCTTGAATATGATTTTCGTTAAGAAAAGATTCAGCTTCATTTTTATTTATAAAAGAAAACGATGTTTTACGAGCATAAACATCTTTATTAAATACTCCAAGTTTATAAGAAAGCATATTTAAAATTATATCTTTATGTAATTTAAAATCATCTTCCCAAATATTTAACAATTGATAACCTTTTTCTTTACACATATCATATTTAATTTGATGAATGTTTCTTGCTAAATTTAAATCTCCGTTAAATCTTTTAAGAAGTGATTCTTCGTTATGCCAATAAAGTCCATTATATTCTATTGCTATTTTCTTTCCCGGAATAATTATATCAATTTCATATGGATTTGTTAATATTTTAGAAGAAAGGATTGTTTCAAAGCCTAAATTTTTAATATAATCATTTATTTCTATTTCTGGTTTTGAAACATTAAATCCACACTTAGGACAACCATGAGGTTCTTCATTTCTTAAATGATCATGAGGGGATTGTAAAAAAATAGTTCCACATTTTTTACACTTAATCTTAATTTTTTCCTTAGAAGCAATATATTCATCTAAATATTCATATTTATCATTATGTAATTTTTTAGCTTCATAGACGAATTGCTGAGTAGTTTTTCGCTGGTTTAAAAGATTACAAAAAGGACAACAAGTTTTATTTCTTAAATGATTTCTTGCTTCTTGTTTAAATATATTACCGCAATTATTACATTTTATTTTTAAAATTGAATAAGCATTTTCATATTTTATTAAAGAATAATCATATTTATCATCATGAACTTTTTTGGACTTTTCTATAAATTCATCTTGTGTTAATTTTTTTGCCATATTTCTTTACTACATTTATCTTATAACATAAAATTTGATTTTTGTCAAGGAGTTAAATACATATAGGAGGAAAAAATGGCGATAAAAATTTCGGATTCAAGAAGTTTTAAGTTGGAGCCGATGAAAAAAAACAGATTTATATTCCAATTCACTAACGTACCAGGTAACACATCAGGAAAAGAAGAAGTCCTTGCTTTAGTGTGCCATACGTCAACTGTGCCATCAATCACTTTTGGCGACGTAAGTTTTAAAAGAATTCATGAAACATTCAATGTGGCAGGAGCGCCAACTTGGAATACACTTTCATCTTCATTCTTTGACTACATTAGGCAAAATGCTGGTGATTCAGCTGGAGATATTATGTATAACTGGGCATCAATTATATATAATCCACTTACTGGTCAACAAGGATATAAAACACAATATGCAACAGCTGGGACCTTAGCACAATTAGACCCGCCTGGAAACATAATTCGTGCTTGGAATATGTTCTCAATATTTCCATCAAACGTTACGTTTGGTGAATCCGTGTCTTATGATGATGATACTATTCTCGAAATAGGTGCTACTTTCAAATACGACATTGCGATTAAGGCTACCGACGCTTCAGTTTCTGGTAAATCTGCTTAAAAGTTAAAAACTTCTTAAAAAAAGACGGCTAATAGCCGTCTTTTTTTATTTTAACCTCTTGACAAACTTTAAAATATGTTATAATATCAAGTATAAAGGATGACAAAAATGAGCAAAAAAATAAAATTTAATCTTGATGATGTAAAATATTTATATGAAGAAACTTTAACTCCACAAGAAGATATAGCTAAAAAATATAAAACTTCTGTAGTAACATTAAATAAATTTTTAAAAGAAAATAATATCATAAGATCAAGAGATTTAAAAAATGAATTAAGAAAAAAATTAACGCTTGAAAAATATGGAGTTGAAAATGTATCTCAGTTAAAAGAAGTAAACGATAAAAAACGAGCATCAAATCCTCGAAGATTAACCAAAGAAATATGGATAGAAAGATTTAAGCAAATTCACGAATATAAATACGATTATTCTTTATTCACTGAATATAAAAATAAAAACACTAAAATAAAAATCATTTGTAAAGAACACGGAGAATTTTCACAAACACCAGAAGCCCATTGGAGACTGCAACAAGGGTGTCCTAAGTGTAGATATATAAAATCTGGCGAATCAAATGCTTTAACTAAGGAAGAATTTATAGAAAGAGCAAATATATTTCATAAAAATAAATATGATTACAGTTTAGTAGAATATAAAAATCAAGAAACCAAAGTAAGAATTATTTGTCCTATACACGGAGAATTTTTACAAAGAGCTGGAGACCATATTTATAATAAAGCTGGTTGTCCTAAGTGTACCACTCAACAATCCAAAGGAGAAATTGAAATTTCTGAATGGTTAAAATCTTTAAATATTAACGTAATTGAAAGAAATAAAAATTTAATTTATCCATATGAAATTGATATTTTTTTACCAGATTACAATTTAGGCATTGAATATAATGGAGTATTTTGGCATTGCTTTAGTAAAACTGGTAAAACAAAGCATCGCATTAAATGGAAATTGGCACAATCTAAAAATATAGATTTAATTCAATTATGGGATTTAGAATGGGAACAGCATAAAGAAATTTGTAAGTCTATAATTCTTAACAGGCTAGGAATTGTAAAACGTATAATGGCTAGAAAATGTGTTTTAAAAGAAATACCTAAAGAAGAAGCAAAAATATTTTTTAACAACAACCATCTACAAGGGTTTACCATAGGAAAATATTTTGGATTATATTATAACGATGAATTAATATCAGCTATAATAATGGCAAAATCTCGCTTTAATAAAAATTTTGATTGGGAACTCGTAAGACACGTAAATAAGATTGGAACATCTGTAACCGGCGGTTTTTCAAAATTATTAAAATATTTTAGAAATAATTACTCTGGAAGTATTATAGATTATTGTGATCAACGCTGGTTTAATGGAAAAGGACACTCAAATGCTGGATTTAAAGAAATAGGTATAACTCAGCCCGATTTACATTATACTGACTTTCACAACATCTTTCCGAGAAATAAATTCTTTGGTAAAAAATATATCGTTAAAAACAAAAACCTTAACAAATACGAAGATCTGTTAGAGCAAGGCTATGATAGATTATATGGAGTAGGTAAAAAAGTATATGTTATTGTTTAAAAAGCAAGATTCACTTTTTTTCTTTCTTAAAGTTAATTCTATAGGAAAAAAAGACTATGATAAAGATTATAAATAAAACATCACAAAGTTTTCAGCTTGTTGATAAAAAAATATTAAAACCCCACGGATCTCTTATTATTAAAGAAATAGACGAGCAAATAAAATCCCTTGAAAAGAAGGGTCTTATCATTATAAAAATTATCTAATCACAACTTTATTACATTTTTTTAAAAGGGTTGCAGCTTATGGCAACCCTTTTTTTATAGAAATAAGAACCATAACAATGTAATGTATTATCTCTGAAACAACGGCTGTATAAATCAACCGCCTCTTCTTTATACCAATTATAACATTCGTTTCTAATATCAATATAATTAGGTATAAATTTTGGAAATTTTATATTATAAATATCTAACAGATCATTAAATATCCTTAAATTAATGGGTTCCTTATTCCAATCAAACGTTTCAACTATAAAATGAGGACTATATCCATAAAAACCAACACCAATAAAACTATCAATTAATAAAAAATCTTTATTAGTGGATAACATTTCACTTAAGCAATACATTAATGTCCGAAGTGCTTTATATTCATTTTGTGTCTTGAAATGTTCGCCAATTAAATCAAATCTGCCGTTTAATAATTTTAAATTTAAATTTAAATTTTCACAACCAGTATTCTTCTCGGGATAAAAAACAATATCATCATCCTTTATAAAATTTTCTATTAAAAAATTATTTTTGTCAAAAACAATTCCATTAAGTTTTTTAGCCTTTTTTAAAGCACTACCATAAAAAAAAACTTTTTTTTCTTTATATCCTTTTAAACAAGTTTGATCTTTAAATTGAACTTTATACATCTTAGCTCCTACTATTAACTTTAACTTTAAGTATAGGTTTTTAGAACAAGCAAATCAAATATCAATCCCATATTCACCATTATAAATTTCTAATGCTTTTTGTTTAATTTCTTCTGTAGTGTATTTTAATTTCATAAATTTGACTTTAACCACAGAAAAAAATAGGTG
>JAIRLV010000174.1 GCA_031259185.1 Elusimicrobiota bacterium
AAAAGGAATTTATGGCTGAAAAATTATTAATTACCTTACGTAATAGGCAACAATCCGGCGCTTCTATGCTTGAATACGCTCTACTTGCCGCTCTGATCTCTGTAGTTTGTATTGCCGCTATTACAGTTATAGGAAATCAAGCAAATATATCATTAACAGGGATTGGAGAGGCTATACAAGCTGCAAATGAAAGAGCCGATCTTATTGATGACTAGTGATTTGAGTAAAAGTTATAGTAGGTTAAGCGGGACATTGCGCGTTTATTTTCTATCTTAAATCCAACAGTAATAATCGCCTGTAAATTATAAGCGCTTCGTATTGTAATTTTTGCCGTCTTCGGCAGTTATTTTAAGTATTGCTTAATAACTGAACTTTCTTCAAGTTCTCCATCAGCAAAAATTCGCTTTAAGCGCTGATTTATCGCCGAAGTTAAAACATTATACAAAAATAAGATACTCTGCCGCGCTGGAACGGATAGATAGTTCGGACTTTTTCGCTAAACCTGCGGGTTTATAATTTTTTTGTTGTTGCCATGACTTACTACTTATTTTGTAAGACGACTTTGCAACTGCCATTTAACAATTTTTTAAACGTATCGAGGTTTTGTGGGTATTTTAACAAATTGGGGTTTAACGGTTACAATAAGCTAATGGTTAACAGCTTAAGATTATTAAGGTAAGTCTATTTTTTGAAATTTTCCGTTTTTCAATAAATTAAAACGCACAAGATTAACCTTGGAGGCTTTATATTCGTTGTCAACTATATCTTGAACTTTAGACCAATCGGCATTGGTTGTTCCTTCAGAACAAATAACAGCTATTTCGACGTCATATCTATCGGCATTATATCCTTTAGCCCGCGAGCCATAGAGGTAAACTTCTTTTACAAAGGGCAGGGTTTTTATTTTATTGGTCCAAGGATATTTTTCTAATCCGCTCATATAACAAAATTTATAACGATTTTTTAGTTTTGCCCTGCTATCAAAACATAATTTTTAAGTCAATCAAAATATCTGGTGGATAGGGAAGATGGTTTGCCCTAAAAAAATCATGAGGCTAATACGCTGCTCAATATAGTATGTTACAAAAAATTTAGATGATGAGACGTTCGCAATATTTCATTTAATACTAATGAAATTCTTAGCAAGTAAAACTTGCATGCCCGATAAGAACACTTATCGGGCGTCGGGGTTTTATATGTTTTTTGTTGTATGATTTTAAAAAGTTATAACTTAAAAAAGCATTTATAACTTCAAATCTCCCCTACAGGAATTATTCTTTCTTTAGTCAAGCCATTAAAAAATTTTTAATAACTTTAAAATTCATAACTCAGGTTGACCTTACTTAGGCGGGCGTTGCAGCCAAATTTTTGGCGCTGAACGTTGGACGCGAGAAATTTTGCGCAAGCCGTTTGGACGCAAAAATCTTGGTCTCATTAATTTACTTAGCGCTCTTTTAGCGTTGAGTTTGGACCTTGAGTTCTGAATTTATTTTTCATTTAAAGGAAAAAATCATGGCTGAAAAATTATTAATTGCCTTACGTAATAGGCAACAATCCGGCGCTTCCATGCTTGAATACGCTCTACTCGCCGCTCTGATCACCGTCGTTTGTATTGCAAGTATTCAATTAATAGGAAAGGAAGCAAACAATGCTTTCAGTAAAGTAGGAAGTGCAATGTCTGTGGCTAATAGCTAATACTACTACCTAATAAGTTTCAAAAATTTGTTAATTTTGTATGTTACAAAGATTTTTGTTGCTATTTTGTTGTTTTATAGTTTTAGGCTCAATATTATTAGGACAAAGTATTCTTATAGATCAAGGCGTCTTATGGCATATTAAATCTGGCGAGTTAATTTATAATAATCTAGCAATACCAATCTTTGATCCATTTTTATTTTGGGGAGAAAATTTATTTTGGCTCTCCGATCAATGGCTTTCTGATTTATTATTATATTTGGTAATTAGTAATGGCGATGTATTCGCTATTACTTTATTTACTGAATTAATTTTGGTATCAGCATTCTTTGTAATTCCGTTTTTTCTTTCCCAGAAATTAACTAGGAATCTGTTAATCAGTATTATTGTAGCGTTTATTTGTTCAATAAACGCTACAATTCAGTGGTTTTGTCGTCCATTTATTTTTGCTTTTTTATTTTTCAACCTGACGTATTTTATTCTGTGGTTGAATTATAAGAGTATCAAAAATAATCTTCCAATTTCAAAACTGGCTTATTGTTTACCATTAATTTTTTGTTTATGGGCAAACATGCATCCTAGTTTTATCTTAGGCTTTTTCCTCTTTGTTGTTTTTTTAGGCGCTGAGATTAATTATAAGAACATTATTGTTAGCATCGGGCAAAATAGAATTTATATTGGTATTGCTATCTTATCATTCGTAGCTACTTTTATTAATCCTTACGGTTATAAATTATATATTCATATTTTTGAACTTGTTACTAATAGTTATTTTACTTCTCTATTTTATGAATGGCAGGCGGTAAATTTTCAAAATAACTTATTCATCCCATTTATATTAACGTTATTTTTTATAATAATAAATATATCGTATTTTAGAAAAAGTCCTTTATTTTCAAAACCAGAATTTATTATTTTTTTAGTACTACTTCTTGAATCGTTACTACACTGTCGTTACATAATGTTCTGGATCATTTCCTTGGTTATTCCATTAACTAGAACTTTTATTGCGCTAGCAGATAATATTGACTTCAAAGCAAAATCTAAATCCAGGATACACAATCTAATTGTTAGATCAATGTTAGTTTTAACCTCGCTATTAATTATTAAGCTATATAATAACTCGGAGCAAAATGATAAATTTAGTTATCCCAAAAATTATCCGTTACAGGCTATACGGCATATTGAAAAATTAAATATCCCTAACGCAAAAATACTTAATAATATGAATTGGGGAGGAATAGTAACTTATTTCTTGTATCCGCAAAGACAAGCTTTTATAGATGATAGAGCGAGCCTAATCGGAGAAAAAATGTTTAAAAAATATTCTGCTTTTTACAATTTAGAACCTAATTGGGAAGATATTTTTAAAGAGTTCGGTTTTGATATTATTCTATTGCCTCCTAAAATTCCAGCTACAACTTTTCTCAAAGAAACCAAATATCAAAACTGGGTTGTTAGTTATGAAGACGAACAAGCTGTGGTTTTTGTAAAAAATTAATTTATGCCTAAAGTTTTCATCATCATTATATAAAAATGAAGTAAATTTTTAAACCGTAATGAGTTATATGCCATATTTCGCTCGACACAATATTTTTAATTACGATGAT
>JAIRLV010000150.1 GCA_031259185.1 Elusimicrobiota bacterium
TTTTTCAGTTTTTTTATCTTCAATAATATTCATTTTTTCTTTTATAATTTTTTTTAACTCATTTTTGATATTTATAAGCAAGGTTTCTTTTGAATAAATTTTTCCAGTTCCATGGCAATATGGACATTCTTCTGATAAAAAATTTAAAATACTTTCAGTTTTACGTTCTCTGGTCATCTCTATCAATCCCATTTTTGTTATAGGCAAAATTTCAATTTTTGCTTTATCCGATTTGACCGACTCTTTCATAGCCTCGAGAATTTTTTGTTTTTGTTCCTCTGAATACATATCTATAAAATCTATAACAATAATTCCTCCGATATTTCGCAATCTTAATTGCAAGGCGATTTCTTTTACAGCTTCTAAGTTTGTTTTTAAAGTAACAGCTTCCAAACTTTCACCTTTTGTTTTTCCGCTATTTACATCAATTGCGCATAAAGATTCTGCTTCTTGAATAATTAGATATCCGCCAGATTTCAGATATATTTTTTGTTTGATAATATTTGCAAAAACAGACTCTAATTTATATTTTTCAAATAAACTCTCTTCCTCGTCATAAAGTGTGATTTTGCTTTTTAATTCTGGAGAATTTATATGAACAAAATTCAAAACTTTTTTATATTCTTTTTTAGAATCTATCAAAAATTCCGTTATATTTTGATTCAATTTTTCTCTAGCAATTTTTATTAAAATATTATAATCTTCATGTAAAAGTTCTGGATTTTTTATTGTATTTTTTAACTTTTCAAATTTATCCTTAACGTTTCCCCAAATTTTTAGTAGATATTTTATTTCTTTTTTGAATATTTTTATTAAACATTTTGCGTCTAATTTTTCGGCTTCCGTTCTGCAAATAATCCCACCATCCAAAGATTTATTTTTAATCAATCTTTCTAAAGTGTTTTTTAAACTTTCTCTTTTTTTTACATCAATTATATTTTTAGAAATCCATATCCCTTTATCAAAAGGTTTATAGACTAAATATTTACCTGGGAAAGATATGTCAGTTGTCGCTTTTGCGCCTTTTGTATTTATGGGTTCTTTTATTATTTGTATTAAAATTTTATCACCTTTTTTATAAGAATTGATATCAAAATCTTTTATTTCATTGAATGAAATATAAACTGATTTTTCTAATCCAGCATTCAAAAACATAGCCTCTAGATTAGGAAGAATACTTGTAATTGTTGCGATATAAATATTCCCTAAAATATTTTCATCATTTTCTCTTTGTATATATAAATCTGAAATTTCTAAATTATTCAAAATTACAATTCTAGTTTGTCCTTCTTGACAATTTGCTATTATTTTTGTATAGAGGAAACTATTTTTTTGATATTGATTTTTGTTAGTTTTTTCTATTTCACTTCTCGGAATATTTTCATCTTTACAAAACATTTTCTTTTTTGAAAAATTTATTTTTTCTTCAAATTTTATCTTTTGCGATGCGACTATTTTCTCTTTATTTCTATATGGCATATCTTTTAATTTTGAATTGATCATTTTTTTTATTTTTGTTAATTTAAATTTTTAAATCCATACTAGGTTATATGTGTATAAAAATGCTTGTCGTATAATATTTTATACTAAATTTATCATTTTTTTATGATATTGATATTTTTTATTCTTTATGTTATAATAAATTACGCTATTTGACTATCAAAAATATTTGAATTTTGATTATTTAAACAAGCTATAATTTATGTTTTTCAATTTTTATTATACAATTTACAAAGCAATTTATAAAGATTTTTGTCATATTATACCTAATTTTCGCTTTTTTTTAATACTTTCAACTCTATTTTTTGGATGCTTCTAAACTTTTTTACGCAAAATAATTTAATTATTTGTTTTTTAACGTTTAATTTAATATTTTTATTGGTTTTTGCATATTTTAATTCAGAGATATTTTTTTATTTCTTATAACTCAAATAGCCAAAATTTTAGAAAGTTAAGCAAATTAAAAGTTAAAACAATATTAATATAAAATTAATTTAAAATCTAAAACACAAAATTATATATATATTTCTGTTAAAATAAATTTTATTGACTATATAAAAATAAAGGGTTAGAATGTCGCTTTTGCAATTTCTACTCATTAAAAAATTATTGCTTTTATATCTTTAATATTTATTGAAAATTTTAATAAAAAATAAAGTGAGACATTTGTCTCAATTTAAGGAGATTGAAAAATGAATTTAGGTATTATTACAAGCGGTGGGGATTGCGGAGGATTAAATGCAGTTGTAAAAGGCGCTGCAAAAGCTGCAAATAATTTAGGAATAAAGATTTTTGTTATTCCAAATGGCTATGCTGGGCTTTATAATTTGATAGAATTTGATTCTCTTGTTGAATTAAGCGTTAAAAGAACAGAAGAATTTTCAGCCGTTTTTGCTGGTTCAGAAGCAGGACATTCAAGAGTTAAAATAAAAAAGATTGACGACCCAATTAAATATGAAAGGATAAAAGAAGGTCTGAAAAAGTTTGATATAGATGGACTTGTTATTTCTGGCGGAGATGATACAGGAAACGTTATCGTTGATCTTCTAAATCAAGGCATAAAGTGTGTGCATGCGCCGAAAACTATGGATCTGGACTTGCAGCCTTATTCAGTCGGCGGAGATTCAACAATAAATAGAATTGCGAGCTTTGTCTTTGATTTAAAAACCACTGGTAAAACCCATAATCGCGTTATAGTTGTAGAAGTATTTGGAAGATATGCAGGGCATACAGCGTTTAGAGGCGGAATAGGAGCAGAAGCTGATGCGATTCTAATTCCAGAAATACCAACAGATTTTGATATTTTATATAAAGACGTAAAAACAAAACTTTGTAAAAGAATTAAAGAAAATGATGTTTATGCAGGGACATATACGATAGTTGTCGCAGAAGGGATGAAAGATGCTAGTGGAAAAGAAATTGTTGATGAAACAGCCGGGCTCGATTCTTTTGGACACAAAAAATTAGCTGGCGCTGGGAAATATGTTTGTCAAGAATTAAATAAAAGGTTTGGAAAAGATATTGAAATAACAAAATTTATGAAGGAAACTAAATTGTATGTAAAAGGTTTATATGAAATACCAGAAGTACGAGAAGTAAGACCTGGACATTTGGTAAGATGTGGGAAATCATCAGCATTTGATGTGAATTTCGGGCTACAAATTGGTGGAGCGGCAGTAATATTATTAAAAAACGATATTTATGGCGTAAGCGTGGTCGATGTAAAAAATGGAAAAATTAGATATATGAAAACTCAAGATGCAATTATTCAAAGACATGTTGATGAAAAAATGGTATCTTTTTATGAAAAATTAGGCTTTTGTTTTGGCAGAAAAGTTAACGATGACGAAAAAATAGATTTTGAATTATTGACTTGCCAACCTGAAAGGTATCTTTAAAAATAATTTTTATTGTGGCAAATTAAAAAATGTACTAAAGATTATCCAAGCAAAAAAAGAAAGTAATGTTTTAAATAAAAATAGTAATTTTAAGCAATTTTAAATAAGAATATATTAAAAACTGTTTTTTGATAGATTTTAGCGTTTAATTACGATGAAGGTTGTTTGGGTATAGTATTAGTTTGGAATTTTATTCCCTCGCTTATAAGAAGTATATGGAATGTAGCTGGGAGGATAAGCAAAAAATTTTATAAACGTTTTGCTTGACATTTATTTTTATTTTAAGTATACTATAAAAAATTTAAAGTTTGGTAACAAAAATTTATGAAAAAATATTTGATAAAATTACTTCTTTTTTTACAAAGAATCATGTATAAAAAGAATCATGTATAAAAAGAATCATGTATAAAAAGAATCATGTATAAAAAGAATCATGTATAAAAAGAATCATGTATAATGGTAATATTTATAGTTTTGATATATTAGTAAAATTATATATATATTTTTCGAAAAATATATGTAAAATAATAGAATCTAAAATAAAAAAAAAAGATTGAAACAGTATTCTATACGGGGACACTTGCTTAATATCCAGGGAAATAAGGGTTGAAAAAATTTATATATAAAAAGTTATTAATGTAAATTGTGATAAGAGGCTAATAATTATGTTAAAAAGTTTATTTGAAATAGGCAAATATATTTGTGAAAAAGAACAAAAAGATCCATTAACATTATCTTTAAAAGAGCAATTTGAGAATTTTGAAATAACAAGAGAAATAACTATAAAATTAGAAGCAGAAAATGAAAATATTAAATTTGTTTCAGTAGAAAAACCAATAGAAATAGATAAAAAAAATAGTGAGAAATATGGTATTTTGCAAACAGAAAAAAGAGGTGCTAATATTATGTTATTTTATATTTTTGAAGGTAAAGAAGCAAAAACAATACATAAAAATAGGAAAAAAAGTAGTGGAAAAAATATAGAAAATATTATAGTTGGATTTGAAGATAATATTATAAAATTTTTTGATAATGAGAATAAATACAAAAAAGTTTTATTAGAAAATTATAATAATATAAAAGAAGCTTTATTATCTTTTGATTATTCTAAAGATGATAAATATTTATTGACATTGAGTATAAACGGAAAATATCCAGATGAAATAGAAGAATTTAAAATAACATTGAAGGATATATTACATAAAAAAAATATAGATAAATCTAATGGAAAATCATTTTCTGCTAAAAAACTATGTTCATTTTGTAATAATAAAAAAAAATTAGTTGGATATTTAAATCTAAACGAAAATTTTGCATTTTTTAATTTTGCAAAGAAAATATTTGTAAGAAATTATAATAACGGAAATGCTTATAAAAATAATGGAATTTGTGAAGATTGTGCCAATTATATAAACTGTGCTAGCCATTACATTAATCATAATTTAAGATTTTTTGACAAATCTATAAATAATGAAAAAAAAGAATTTATAGTTTTGCCTATTTTTAATAATAAAGAAAGTTTTTATTGTTTAATGAATACTATTAAGGAAAAATTTAAAAAAAACAATATTTCTAACAAAAATAAAGATAATATTAATATTTTGGAGGAAATTATCGCTGATTTAGATTCAAAGATCCAATTTAATATTATGTTTATATCTTATAAACAAAATAGTCAAAGTAGAGAAATTATTAAATATATTCAAGAAGTTTTGCCTTCTCATTTAGCATGGATATTAGATATTAACGAAAAAATAGAATATAAATTAAGAAAAGAAAAGAAAAAAGATGACTTATATTTTTTACCTTTAGCAACAATCTGGAATATTATTACTCATAATGATTTATTTCACAATGAAAAGATTAAAGATTATCAATATAATGAATATTTGAATTTTGTTTCTTCAATTTTTAATAAAAATGAAAAAATAAGTTATAAATTTTTTCAAAATTTATATAATAATTATTTAATAGAAATTATTCAAAGACATAATGATGAACAATTAAAAAATGTGGAGTTTAAAATTTTAATGCTTTTTTATTTGAATATATTTTTATTAGAAATAAATATATTTTATGATAAATATAATAAAAAGGAGGAATATGTGATACAAAATAATTTTAATCTTGATGAACTTAAAAGAAAATTTGAATTGGAGTTTTCAAATGCCAATTTTGTAGAACAATATTGGAAACAATTCAAAGATTATTCTGACTTTTACGATTCGACTGAAAAATGTCTTGCTTTTCTTATGGGGAAATTAGTAGCTGAAACGAAATATATAAGAAAAGATAAAGGAAGCTGGTTAGATGGTTGGCTTTCAAATTTTTCTACAAATGTTTATAAATTTGATCAATTATTAGAGAGATGCATTGAAACACTTAGTATAGAATATGCTTTGAGAGAAAAACAGAATAATATTTTGGCTATTATAGGTTTTTTTTCTAGTTTAACATGCATAGATAAATTAGAAAAAAATAGAGATTATCTAATATTTCCTTTTGCCAAAGGGTTTACATTTTTTTATAAGAATATAAATAAAATAAAAAAAGATGAATTTGACATGATTTTAGATAAATTAGATGATGATGAAAACAGAAAAATATTATCAGACAATTACACTTTAAACAATGAAGAAAATGTTTATAAATTAAAAGAAAATTTAGATGAAAAAATAAAAGAAAAAATTTTAGATTTAATTTAAGGAGAAAATTAAATGGAAAACAATAGTTTAAGTTTTGAAAAAAGAGTTGCAATTTATTTCGCTTATGAGGGATATAACAATAACCCAAACGGTGATCCAGCAAATGAAAATAAGCCTAGACAATATACTGGAAAAGAAGTTTTGACGACAGATGTCTCAAGCAAAAGAGATGATAGAGATTATTTGATTGGTTTGAATTCAAATGTAGTTTTTTTGAGACAACAAGAAAAAGAAGATGGGCATACAATGAAGATGGATGATCTTTTAAGGAAACATTTGTCTATACTAGTAAATAGCTTAAAAGGAAAAAACGATAAAAAGAATAATATTGCTAATTCTGTTAAAGTTAAATATTTATTAAACAGATTTATAGATTTGAAATTTTTTGGAGCAGCCTTTACTGGAGACTCAAAAAAAGAAGATTCTTTAAAAGAAAGTGTTACAGGTATGATTCAAAAATCTTTTGGAGTTAGTCTAAATTATCCAAACGTTCTTCCAGTTAAGATAACGACTGTTTTAGCAACAAAAGACGATACAAAAGCTGGAACAGGCTCTATGGGAACAAAATATGTGCTTGATTATTATTATATTCATCAAGATATTATAATTAATCCAAAATCTTTAAAAACTTGGGGGGTTAGTTTTACAGAAGATGATTTTAAAATCTTTGAAAAAACTCAATGGAGTTCAATCAAAGATGATATAACACATTCAAAGCTTGATAGGGAACCTTTGATAATGATAGAGATATTTTTTAAAGATGATGATTTTTACTTTTTACCAATGAAATATGTTAAATCAAAAAATAAAGAAAAAGTGAAAAATTTTGAAGGATTAGAAATAGATTTTTCTGAGCTTGTAGAAAAGATAGATAATGAGAAAACCAACATAGAAAAAATTAGATACAAGGTTAACGGTAAGGTAAAAAATTTATTTGAAACAGATTTTTTAATAAAATTAAATGAAATTACAAAAGAAGAAATAGAATTTATTCAAAAAGAGAAAATAACTACTATATTAAGTCAATATGAAAACTATAAAATTTTTTAATATAATGAAAAAAATAATTAAGAGAGTTTGATTATGAAAAAATTATTAAAGTTTTCTTTGTCTGGATTATTGGCACATTATAAAGTGTCTTATACTAATACATCAAAATTGACATATAGTATTCCGACATTTACTTCTATAGAAGGGCTATTGGGAGCAATTTTAGGGTTTGATAAATGGGATTATCATATAAAAATAAATAGAGAGAATTTATATATTGGAATAAAAGTTAATAATAGAATAGATAAATTGATGTTAACTTTGAATCAAATTGACTTTATAAATCCTATTCCTAAAAAAGATAATAAAGAAGAATATGGATTAATAAAAGAAAGAAATCAAATTCAGATGGAACACATTTTTAAACCATCTTATACTTTTTATATTTATTACAAAAACAATCCTAATATTTATAATGATTTATTGAGAAATGTTTTAAATAGAAAAAGCGTTTATCCTTTATATTTTGGATCTGCTTATTGTTTAGCACAATTTGAAGAAGTTAAAGAAATTAATTTTGAGGAAAAAGAAATCAATGATAATTACGAAAATATTTTAACTGTATTACCTTTTGATAAAAATATTGATATAAAAATTCATGGAAAAAAACTGTTTATTTTACAAGAAAATATCCCTTATATAAGAGATATAGATTTTACTATGAAAGAGTATAAAAAAGTTATTTTTAATCCATTGGGGGATAATAATGGCATTGAATGTAAAGGAAATTTTTATAAAACAGAAGATGATGAATTAATTTATTTATTTGGAAATCAAAATGATAAAATCTCATAAAAATCCAGATAAACCTTTATGGGGAAAATATGGAGATAATGGACATTTAGAAGATGTTTATTGTGGGATAAAAAATATATTGTTAGATTTGAATTTGAATGAAGAATTTTTATCTAAAGAAAAAATTGATTTATATTCAAAAATAATTGGCTATTGTCATGATATAGGAAAAGTTACAACTTTTTTTCAAAAAAAATTAGAGTTAGATAATCCTAAAAATGAACCACTTTCAAATCACAGTAAAATAGGTGCACTTTTTTCTTATTATATTATGGATTTGTTGAAAATAGATGAAGATATAAAATTTTTGATTTATAGACTCATTTACTGCCATCATAAATCTTTTCATGAAAATTTAGAAGATTTGATTATTGGGGGAGATGCTTCTAAAAATATTAAAACACAAATAGAAGACATTTTAAAAAATTGTGAAAGTAATAAAATTTTAGAGAATGTACTTAAAATTTTTGGTATATATAAATTTGAAAAAGAATCATTTTTGAATAACGTGGGAAAAATAAATAAATCTATTATATTAAAATCCATTATATTAAAATCATTAAATAGTTTAAACGAAAAAAATATTATACTTTATTTTATATTATATTCAGCATTTTCAAAAGCTGATAAATATGGCGCTTTATTTCGTGGAAATTTTTCTGTAAATATTGAGACTAGAAAAAAGTTATCAAAAAATATTTCTGATAATATCGTCGATAATTATAAAGCAGCAATATTGAAAGCAGAAAATATTTATAAATTTAAAGATTCTAATTTAAATAAATTACGAGAAGAATTTTATAATGATATAAAAAATTCAATAAAAAACTTAAATTTGAAAAAAGATAAAATTTTTCAAGTAATTGCTCCAACAGGAATTGGAAAAACTATGACTATTTTAAATGCTGCTATTAATTTGAAAAATAGATTGTTTAAAGAAGAAGGGAAAATTTATAGAATAATATATTCATTGCCTTTTATAAGTATCATAGATCAAATATCAATTATCATAAAAGATATTTTTGAAAAAAATAATATAAAAATAGATCAAGATTTATTTTTAGAGTATCACCATTTGTCAGATATAACTAATAGGAAGTCAAAAGAATATGACAACGAAAAAAATATTGACATACATGAGAATGAATCAGAGGAAAATTTAGAAGAAAATATAATGTTTAATAATTTTTGGGAAAGTGAAATAATATTAACAACTTTTGTTTCTTTTTTAGAAGTGTTTGCAAGTGGAAAAGATTTATTGAAATTAACTAATATTGCAAATTCTATTATTATTTTAGATGAAATACAATCAATAAATATAGGGCTTTATAAATATATTAATTGGTTTTCAAAAATTTTAACTAAATACTTTAATTGTTATATTGTTTTGATGACAGCAACAATGCCCAAAATTTTTGATATTGGTGAATATAAAAATTTGTATTTTTCAGATAAATTAGAAAAAAAACTTTATTCAAAGTCCAATAGATATTTAATTAAATATCTAGGAAAGAAAAAAATAGATGAATTTATAATTTATTTGAAAGACTATTTACTTAAAAATTTTAATGAATCAGTATTAGTTATTTCAAATACTAAGAAAATGGCTTATAAAATTTCTAGAGAAATAATAGATGGAAAAAATGTGATGAATGAAAGTGAATTAATTCATTTGACAACAGTGACTATTCCATTATTAAGAAAAAAATTTATAGAATCAATAAAATCTGATGAAGATAAAAAAAGAAAGATAATTATTTCTACACAATTGATAGAAGCAGGTGTTGATATTTCTGTAAATACAGTATTCAAATTTTTAAGTCCATATGAAAGTATAATACAAGCTTCTGGAAGAGCAAATAGGAATTATGAATTTGGAGAGCTTGGCGGGAAATCATTTGTTGTTGATATTTTTGATGAAAGAGAAAAGCCTAGTTATAAAAGTGTATATATTGTAAATACCGAAAAAACAGGTGGAGATATAAAAATTAATTCTACAAAAGATATTTTTAAAGAGTTTACAATAATAGAAGAATCTAATTTGTTACCAATTTCTAAAAAATATTTTGATGCAATAAAGCTTGATAGTTATTGGGATGAAATAGAGGAATATTTAATTGAGTGGAAATTATTTGATTTCGGTAAAAAAATTAGAATAATAGATGAAAATATTAAAAAATATACTGTTTTTGTAGATATAGAAATCGAAAATAAAGATGGAGAAAAAATAAAATCTAGTGATGTATATGGAAAATACTTAGATATAAAAAATAGAAATATAACTAATAAAGATGATTTTTTTAGAATAAAAAATAAATTAAAAGAATTACAAAGTGAATTTTCTCAATTTTGTGTTAATATTACTGAAAAAGAAGCAGAAAATTTATTAGAGCTTGGAAATTTAAAAGACAATAAAATTATTCCAAAATTAAATAAGGATTCTTATGATTTGAAATTAGGATTAAAGATTTTTGATTGTCAAAATAATATTTTTGATGTATAATATATTCTGTACAATTTTATATAAAAAAATATTATTATTGAAATCTGAAATTATAAAATTATTTAAAATTTTATACTGAAAATAAGGGTATTGAAATATAAAAGGAGCATATTTTGATAAAAAATTTTATAAATTTGGGTGAATTAATATCTATTCAATTAGGACTAGATAAAAATGAAGATAAAAAGCTATTTCTAGATAATATTTCTATCATGCCTAAAATAAAAACAATTATAGATAAAGAAAAAGAAGCTTTAAAGAAACCTATATGTATAAATTTTGATTTAGAAAAAAATCTATTTTCCTTTGAATATGATGATAAAGATCTAGTGGAAGAGAATAGAGAATATTTCTTTGCATTTAAAGTAGGTGCTCCAAAAGATAAAAAAAAGTTTTTGATGACAAATAATATTGAGAGTTTTTTAGAAAAAACAATAAAAGAAAGTTTAGAATATCTAGAAAATAATAACAATATTGTGAAAGATGAATATATTGATCTTTTGAAAGACATACAAAAACGATTTTTTGTAGAACAAATGGATGAGAATAACAAAAAAAAATATTTTTTAAATCCAGCTTTATTGAAACAAAATCAAAAAGAATTTTTTGATGAAATTAAAAATAACGAAAAAAGTATAAAAGATGAAAATGAAGAGTTATTTTTGAAATTGATTAATAAAATATTTATTGGAGTTGAAAGCAAAGATAAAAAAAGGTGGGGAAATATCTTTTTAATAAAATTCAATGGGAAGACCATTTTAGAATATGATAATGAGAAATATAAAAATGATTATATAAATTTGGTTCATTATGATCTTTTTGATAGATTTTTTGATGAAAAATTAGTTTTGAAAAATAAAAAGTGTTTTGGATGCAATGAAAACACTAATGTTATAAAAGAGATTTCCATTCCAATAAAATTTTTTGGCACAACAAATAATCTATATTTTGAAAACCTAAAATCTAAAAATGCTTATAAATCCTTTACTCTATGTAAAAAATGTTTGAAAAAGATATTGTTAGGTATGAGTTATACTGAAAATAAATTGTCAAATTTTATATTTGGAGCAAATGTTTATTTTATTCCCAAAATAGAAGATGATGAGATAAAGATTAACAAATATAATGAAATAAATAGATTATTAGTGGAAATTTTGAAAAAACAAAATTTTTCAATAGCTATACAAGAATTAAAAAATTTTATTGAAAAATTGAATAGAAAAAACATGAAATTTGATTTATTATTTTATGAAAAGAAACAAGCAGCTTTTAATATATTCAAAAATATTTATAATGTTGAACTTAAAAATTTTATTGGTTTGGCAGATAAATTGTTGGAATATTCAAAAATTCTTACTGATGAATTGAGTAATTCTAAAATTAGTAGTTTAAATTTTGTGAATATAAGATACTTATTGTTTTCATCGTCGAAGTCTGATAAAAATCCAGATTTTAATGTCTACGGGAAAAAATTATTATCTTTTTTTGATAATTTGTTGACAAATAAGCCAATAGAATATGATTTTATAGTAAACAATTTTGTAAATATTTATAAAAAAATAGATAAAAAGAAAAATGTTAATGATTTTTTAGGTGCATTAAAAATGAATATATTTTTGCAAATATTAGCAGATTTAAAAATTTTAAAGGGAGGGAAATATATAATGAGTGGAGAAAATTTTACACAAGTTTTGAATGAGGACTATAATAAATTCTTTGAAAATCATAAAGCAGTTTATGAAGAGAACAAATTTAGACAAGGGTTGTTTTTGTTGGGAGTAATGGTAGATAAAATAAGATATGCACAAGATAAAAAAGCTAATCAAAATAAAGAAAAAAATAATCCTGACATAAAAGAAAGAGGAAAGAAAAAAGGGCGAAGCAGTAACATTTTATCAAAATTGAATTATTCGGCAATGTCTGCTAGAAGGGTAAATAAATTTATAGTTAAGTTGAAAGAATTACAAGAAATTTATAAAAACTATATCTTTGAAGAAAAATGGTTGTGGGGGGGTATTATGGATAGATTACAGGGAATAGAGAGTACAAGTATAGCAGGAGAGGAAATAATTTTTTATATGTTGACAGGTATATCATTTTCAGCTTATTTGGCAGTAAAAAAGGGAAAAGAGAAAGAGATATTAGAGGAGGAAGTAATATACGATGATGATGTAAAGGAAGTAGATGAAGAGATAAATGAATAACAATGAATAATTTTTAATTTTAAAAAATAATTAATGGAGGGATATATTATGAGCAATATTGATAAGAATAGTGAGATTCTTTTTATTTATGATGCAAAGCTTTGTAATCCTAATGGAGATATGGATGATGAAAATAAACCAAGGATGGATTATGATACATCTACAAACCTTGTGAGTGATGTTAGATTAAAAAGATATATTAGAGATTATTATGAAAAAATTTTGGGGCAAAGTATTTTTGTTACAGAGAATGCAAAAGATGCAAAAGATAGAGGGGAAAAATTAAAAAAAGAAAAAAAAGACCCTAAAGATTTAATTGATTGTAAATTGTTCGGTGCAGTTTTAGCACAAAAGGGAGATAATGATCATATTATTGGGCCAATCCAATTTAATTGGGGATATTCTTTGAATAAAGTGGAATTAAATGAAAGTGTTACAATAACTTCTTCTTTTAAGTCTGGTGAAGGAATAGGAAAAGATTTTAGAGTAAAATATTCATTAATTGCTTTTAATGGTGGAATAAATGCAAGAGTTGTAGAATCTCAAAGAACAAAACTAAATTTGACAGAAGCTGATATAAAAGGATTTGATCAAGCAATAATACAAGCAATCCCTTTGAATAGAACGAGAACTAAAATAGGACAAACTCCAAGAATTTATGTAAGAATTGAAATGAAAAATAAAAATGTAGTTTTAAAAGATTTGCGAGAATACTTATCTATAAAACAAAATGATAATATTAATAATGAATATGATATAAGAGATATTGGTGATTTTGTTATAGATTTTACAAAATTAAATGATTATTTAGAAAAAAACATATTATTTATAAATAAGATTTTTTATTGGGTTGATGAAAATGTGAAAGGATTTGAGATATTTAAAGATAAATTTAAAAATATTTTAGAGGAAATAAAAGTTGAAGAAATAAAGATTGAAAATAATAATACTTTATTGTAGTAAGGGAAATATATGATTGAAAAAGTAATAAAATTTAAGTTGTTTGGTAAATTTGCACATTTTAGAAAATTTTATACTAATGCTTCTTCTTTATCATATTTATTACCTCCTAGAACAGTTATTTTAGGTTTAATTGCAAGTATTCTTGAGTATAAAAGAGATTCTTATTATGAAATTTTGAATAATGATTTTTGTAAAATATCAGTAAATATAAATCAAAATTGTTTAATAAATAGAAGTATGCAAACATTAAATTATATCGCAAGTGATTATTATTCAGTATTGGGAAATGGGGGAAATAAAGCTAAATCTATGCACACTCAATGTCAATTAGAACTTTTGATAGGAAATTCGCGAATTGAATATATAGTTTATATTGGATTTAGAGAAAATAATGAAATCGTAAGTGAGTTTGAGAGTAGATTGAAAAATAAAAATTTTGGGTTTGGAATTTATTTAGGACAGAAACAATTTAGAGGATTTTTAGAGGATATAGAATTTATAGAAGATGTTAAATTTTTAGAAAAGACTAATTTTTTAGATACGATTATTGATGAGGGAAATGTTGAAAATTTAAATTTTGATGAAAATAGTGATATTTTAAGCGAGCAGATGCCAGTAGAAATGGCAAAAGAATTTGAGATAAAAAAAACTAAAAAAGAAGAAATTAAAATAGAAAATGGAAGACGAACAATAGAAATCAAAAAATATATTTTTGAAAAAAATGGGAATAGAATAAATGGAAAATTTAAAAATTGTTATGAAGTAAAAGATAAAATAATATCATTTTATTAAGGAGATTGAATGTTAATATCTCATCCAAAAGAAAATAATATTCCAGAGAAATTGTTAACAGAGCATTTATCGAATGTAGCTGAAAATATTAAGAATATTTTAGAAAATTTGGAACTGAATTTAACATTAATTTCTAAAAAAGAACTTATTGACTTAGGATTTAATATTGGATTGTTTCACGATATTGGGAAAGCAACTACATTTTTTCAAAACTATATTTATGGGAAAATGAATAAATGTGATATAACGAATCATAGTTTATTATCTGCATTTATAGCTTATTTTTTTGTAAAAGATAAAGTTAAATCAAAAATTTTTGCTTTTATTGTATATAAAATCATAAAAAAACATCATGGTAATTTGGAAAATTTAGCAATATTGGGTGAAAAAGATACTATATATAAATATGAAGGTATTTTTGAAAAACAAAAAAAAGATATAAAAACATCAAAAAATTTCGATGAATTAAAATGTTTTTATGAAAAATATGATATAAATTTTGATAAATTCTTAGAACTAGATATTAATTTTTTTAATGAATTCAAAAGTATTGTATCAGATAGTGATGAATATTTATATGAATTTGAAAATAATGATGAAAAATCTATAGAATTATTTTTTATTGAGAATCTACTTTTTTCATGTTTGATAGATACTGATAAGATGGATGCTGCAAGACTTTTGAGCGAAAAATATTTTGAAAATAATTTACAAGAATTAAATGTAAATCCTATTAATTATATAAAATCACAAATAAAAAAATCAGAACTTGATAAAAATATTATTAGCCTTAATAAATTGCGTAATGAATTTTTAGAAGAAATTAAAAATAATAATGAAATAAATAAACAAAATCATTTTTATACTATAACAGCTCCAACTGGTATAGGAAAAACTTTTGGTTGTATGATTTTTGCAGATAAACTGAAAAAACAATTGAAAAATGGAAATTGTAGAATTATATATTGTTTGCCTTACACTTCTATAATTGATCAAAATTTTGATGAATTCTTGAAAATTTTAAGATTTAATTTGAAAAATTTTGATGAAAAACCAACAAAATATATTTTAAAACATCATCATTTAACAGAAAATATAATTGAAAATAGGAATAAAAAAGATAAAGACAATGACAATGAATACATTGCTTATAAAGATTATTTGGATGATAAACTTTTTGTAGAATCTTGGCAAAGTTCATTAATAGTTACAACGTTTGTTCAATTTTTTCATTCTATAATATCAGCTAGAAATAGACAATTAAAAAAATTACATAATATATTTAATTCGATTATAATTTTAGACGAAGTTCAAAATATTGAGCCAAAAATATATAAATTTTTACAAAAAGTTTTTAATGTATTAGCTGAAAAATTTAATATATATTTTTTATTTATTACTGCTACGCAACCAGAAATTTTAGATAAAAATAAAAAGATAATAGAGATTATTGATAGAGATAAATATATGACAGATGATGTTTTTAATAGAGTTAAATTGAATGTAAATTTGAAAAATATAGAAAAAGAAGATTTTGTAAAAAATTTTAAGCAAAAATTTAAGTATGAAAATTCTTTGATTGTTATGAATACAAAAAAAACAGTCCAATATATTTATAGAGAACTTAAAAATTATTATGGAAAATTGGATTATAAAGTAGTTTGTCTAACTACAAATCTTATTCCAAAAGATAGAAAACTAAAAATTGAAGAAATAAAAACTGATTTGAGAAATCATGAAAAGATTATAGTTGTATCAACGCAAATGATAGAAGCTGGCGTAGATGTAAGTTTTAAATATGTTGTTAGAAATATTGGCCCTATTGATTCTATTATTCAAGTAGCAGGAAGATGTAATAGAAATTATGAATATGGTGAACTTGGTGGAGTTATGGATTTAGTTAATGTAAGAGAATATAATATTTATGGACAATATATTTTAGAGAAAGTGGAATTTATATTAAAAAAGCAAAATTATGAAAGCAAAGAATTTAATCTATTAGCTGAACAATATTTTAAATCTTTAAATTTTGAACATGAAAATAAAGAATATTTAGAAGCACTTTGTTCTCTAGATTATAATTACATAGATAAAAATTTTAAATTGATAGATGAAAGATGTTATGAAGAAGAAGTTTATGTTTTGACAACACAGGAAGCAAAAAATAATATGGATAGATTATTACAATTAAAAGAAAAAATAAAAAATAAAGATTTTGAAGATAAAGATTTGATTGAATTAGAAAAGACAAAATTTAAATTGAAAGAATATCAAATAGGAATAAATAGATATGACATAGAAAAAATAAAAATATATATAAAACCGGAAAATGATTTTGAGAGTAGTTTTTATAAATATATATCTTACAAAGATTTTAAAAAGGTTTATGATAGCGAAATAGGTTTTAATATAAAAGAAGATGCGAATTTGACACTATAATATTAAGCAGGAATTTAATTTTATGCAACTAATAATCAACACATATGGAGCTTACATTTCCAAAAAAGACAAATGTTTTTTAGTAAAGATAGATGGAGAAACAACAGAAATTTCTTGTAAAAAAATTAGCCAGATTTTATTGACAAATGCATGCGCTTTATCAAGCGATGCTATACAATTAGCTATTGAAAATAATATTGATATAGTTTTTTTGGATGAAACAGGATTTCCATATGCTAGAGTTTGGTATCCAAAGATAGGATCTACTACATACATTAGACGTAGACAATTAGAATTATCGTTTGATGAAGAAGGATTTAAATTAGCAAAGAATTGGATTATTAGGAAGCTGGAGAATCAAATAGATTTTTTTAATGATTTGGCAATGAATAGGCGAGAAAAAACAAGAGAAATTTATGAATATAGAGATAGATTGAGGAATATTATAGAAAGTATTGATGGAATGCAAGGGACATTGGAAGAGTTAAGAGGAATTTTAATGGGATACGAAGGGAATGCAGGGCGAATTTATTTTGAAGGCATAAATTTTATTATTCATGATAGATTTAAATTTGATGGCAGAAGTAGACAACCTGCGAAGGATGAATTTAATGCACTTTTGAATTATAGTTATGGAGTGCTTTATTCTATGGTAGAGAAAGCTTGTATTATAGCAGGTCTAGATCCATATATAGGATTTTTACATACAGACAATTATAACAAAAAATCATTAGTATTCGATTTGATAGAATTATTCAGGATTTATGCAGATAAGACAGTATTATATTTATTTAGTAGTAGGAAGGTGAAACAAGAATATTTTGACAAGATTTTTGGTGGAATAAGTTTGAATAAAGAAGGCAAGAAATTATTGATGGAACATTTTAATAAAAACTTTGATGAAACGATTCGTTATAATGGAAGGAATATAAAAGTTAGAGATAGCATACAATTTGAATGCCATAAAATTGCGAATGATATGATAAAAAATGATTTAAAAGAGAATAACAATTGAGTAAAAATATATAGAAAATTGTAATTAAATTAATGTAAAATAGAAGTTTTGAATGAATTTAACGAGGATATATTTTTTATGCTAACTTGGATAATGTATGACATTACAGATAATAAAATTCGTAGCAATGTAGTTAAGCAATGTAAAAATTTTGGATTATATAGAGTACAAAAAAGTGTGTTTTTAGGAGATATTAATCAAAATGAATTTGATGAGATAGCATTATTTTTTGAGAGATTGATAAATTCTGAAATAGATGCTGTTTATATTTTCCCGATGTGCAAAGAAGATTTTGGCAAAGTAAGATTATTAGGGCAAGCTTTTGATAAAGAATTAGTAACGGATGAAATAAAACAGCTTTTCTTTTAGATTTTTAGATATGAATTAAATAACTAAAAAAATTTTAAATAATAAAAAATATGATTTTATCTACGAAATTAAATAAATATTTTTCAATGTAAAAATGAATAAAAATATTAGTATTACACCAAGTGAGGTATTGGAATATCTTTTTTGTCCAAGATTTATATATTTTATGAAATGTCTTGATATAAAACAAAATGAAGAACATAGAATCAAAGTTCAATTAGGTAGAAGAAACCATGAAAAAAGAGCATTAGAAAATAAAGATTATAGGAGAATAAAAATAGGTTGTATAGATAAAGAAGAGAATGTTTATTTAAAATCAGAAAAGTATAATGTTAGAGGCGAAATAGATGAGGTTCTTTTCTTGAAAGATGGGACTTTGGCACCATTAGATTATAAATTTGCAGAATACAAAAATAAGATTTTTGAAACATATAATATACAAATCGTAATTTATGCAATCTTGATAAAAGAAAATTACCAAAAAGATGTGAGAAAAGGCTTCATTTGTTATACTAGAAGTAATTCTTTGTTGAAAGAGATAGAAATTACAGACAAATCTATTGAAAAAGTAAAAGAAATTTTGAGACAAATGGTTTTAATAATACAAAAGGGCTTATTTCCTAAAAAGACTGGTTCAAAATTAAAATGTATAGATTGTTGCTATAAAAATATTTGTGTTTAAAATACATGATTAAAAAAGATATTGGAAATAAAGGATAAAAAAATTTTTTATGTATGAAAAAAGAACTAAAATTAGTAAAAAAATTTGCAAAATCTGTTTTAAAAAAAGTATAATAATAGGCATTGAAAATCAAAAAAATACTTTTAAAATAAACATTTTTTCACAAAATGCAGTTTATTATTAATCTCCAGCAAAACAAGGATTGAAACTAATATCTAGGAATACCAACCTTCTTACCTTTCAATAGTTTATTATTAATCTCCAGCAAAACAAGGATTGAAACAACGTTTCCGTAAATTATATAAGTTTCGTTATTACTGGTTTATTATTAATCTCCAGCAAAACAAGGATTGAAACTAAT
>JAIRLV010000173.1 GCA_031259185.1 Elusimicrobiota bacterium
GGTATAGCAATTTTCTCGTTAGTAGTTCTAATGTAGTCTTTATATTTTTCAAAAATGAGCGAAGTATCAATTTCATCTTGGGCGAGCTGTTGAGCTAAAGCATAAAAATATTTATAAAAGTTAGTTCCACTGAATGTTTCAATAGTATAATTAGTGTTGAATTGCGAATTAACGCCTTGCATTAATTTTATAAAAATATCGTCAAAAGTAGTAGGTATATAGCCGTTTTCTACCGTATATGGCATAAATTCACCTCTATATCATATTTGTTTTATTAATATTACTCTCAATTTTTATACTAATATTGTCTAAAAAATTATTAAGTATTTCTTTAACGCTTTCAACTATCATTCCCCATTCAGTTATTTTTTGTTGCAAATATGTAGCAAAACTTTCATTTTGAAACTTCAAATCAGGACTAAAAAAATATTCCAAATCAATCCCCCAATCTTGAAAATAATGGAGACTTCCTTGTTGAATATCAAATAAATTTTTTGCTCTATAAATATTAGTATCTTTTAGCTCCAAATCATTATTTTTTAGTCCACCAGTTAAATCTAACATACAATACCTCCTACTGTAAATTCTCCTTTAGTTCATTAATTTCATTTTGCAATTTTTGTATATCTTGACCTATTATCTGCATATCAACAGAAAGGTTAGGCGCTATAGGTCCGCCGCCATTACTTGCAGCTACATCGCTTCCTACTTTGCCAGCCAAATCGCTTACATTACTCGCCAAATTACTTATCGTATCCAAAATACTTTTCATACTTTCAATAGGTATTGTCAGATAAATTGCTTTTTCTTTGTGTAGGATTGCTATTCCTTCGCTTTTAGCTTTACCTTGCGAAAGTATCTGGCAGTTCTCTATTTCACCAATCATTTCGTCAAGTTGTGTTTCAACTTTATTATTTTCACATTTTGCATTTAAAATTGTCGTCATAATTTAACCTTTTAAAAAAAAATATTTTTAATAAAATTCTACTTTTTCTAATGTTATTATTCCTGAACCTTGTATATCAAAATATCCGGAGAAGCTTTTTAATTGTTTATTTTTTATTAAATATCCGCATTGTGGGAATGTTTTAAATGCTAAATAATCCATTTGCCAACATTCCAAAATTTTAGTCATGCTTTCCAATGTAGCTAATTGATTATTTGATATATCATATACAAATTTATTTTCTAATAAAACTTTTTCCACTCTTCCAGAATATGTTTTTGTAGATACCAAATTTGCATATTGAAAATTTTTTATGCTAAACCCTTCTAAATCTGCTAAAAATGGAAATGTAAAATAATCTTTTTTCAAAACCAATTTGCTAACAGAATATTCAAATAAATTCAATTCGTGTGTAGAATAGGGATAAAACTTATAATACGAGTTTTCACATTTAAGTTTCATCAGCTTTATATCCTACCCATAAATTTTTAGCATTATCAATATATGCGCTTCTATCTTGAAAATTATAACCATTCCTATTATTCAAAAAAGGCGTCAAAAATATATTATCTAATATAACTGAATATAAACTTGACAATCCTTTCATAATTCTGAAATTTTGCATACCTCTATCTTCTAAATCCGCCGTAATTTCATAATCGTTTATATTCAATTTATCAAAATTGCCTAAATTTATGATTTTATACCAATCGTATTTCATTATTATACTCCCTGCGTTGCATCTGGAGTTGTTGTTACATTTGGACTTGTCTCATCGCCAATATTTTTTAGCGAGATAATACTATCATCTTTACTCTTTGTATCTTTTTCTTCTATTATTAACGAAAGACTTATATTTACAAGCGTATTATCAGCATTCATGTTATAGTTGAAATTCCCTAATTTAGCTCTATAAACTAGCATATTTTGGTTAAAATAAGAAATGCTATAATCTCCGCTTGTCAACTTTTCAAAAATCATATCTGCTAATGTCAAAAATATATTCAAAATAACGCTATTTCTCTCGCCAATCAATGAAATATCTAAACTATTTTGCAGAGGTCTTTGTTTTATTGTCGTAGTTGTTTTATTTTGTGTTTTCAAAGTTCCCGCCAATTGTGTTACTGAATTCATTGTCTCTAATTTCAAATAATCGTTCATAGTATCGCTTGATATTTGCAGCCCTTTATTTTCTGTACTTACATACAATCCTATTAATCTATGTAAATATATCGGAATTCTTGTGTTAGTAGTTATATTTTCTATAACATTTTCAGCATATATAGTCCCGTCCATTTCGCTTACTTGCTTCAAAGTATCTTTTTTAGTTAATTCTATAAGAAAAAATGGGTCTATTCCATTCAACATTGTTTTTTTATCCTTTAATTTGAAAACTTTTTAATTATTTTGTTTGACAATGCCCATACAATATTGTATATTTAAATTGCTAGGAGGAATTATGAAATATCAATTTTCTTGGAGTGAAGAAAAAAATAAAATTTTAAAAATAACTAGAAATATTTCTTTTGAAGAAGTTATAGAATTTATTAATAAAAATGATATTTTGGATACAATAAAAAATTCTAGTATTAATTATTCTAACCAAGAGATGTTTGTAATCTGTATTAATAATTATGTTTATATAATTCCTTTTGTTAGAAAAGCCCCTAATTCTAATGAAATATTTTTAAAAACAATTTATAAAAGTAGAAAATATAAAAAACAATATTTAGGAGTAAAAAAATGAGTAAAAAATATAAATATCAATTTGAATTTGACCCACAAGAAGTCAAAAAATGGGAATTAGATGATGGAGAAAAAGAATTAATTGCTTCAATGGAAAGAGGAGAATGGACAACTGCTGACGATAATGAAAAGAAAATAAAAATGTTAAAAGAAGCCGCTAAAAATACAATTGAAAATTTTAAAAAAGATACAAAAATTACAATTAGAATTAGTTCATACGATTTACACAAATTGAAAAAAAAAGCTATAAAAGAAGGGATAAAATATCAAACTTTATTAGGATCTATGATTCATAAATTTGTTTCTCAAACAGATAACGAATTGAGAGCATAAAATAATTAAAAAATTTTCAAAGAACTTATTTTTAATACAAGGGAAATATTTTTAAATGCTAATAAGTATAATATTATTCATAACTTTAATAGGATTAGCAGTTTTGATAATCTGTTATTTTGGATATGTCATATATCTAATAAATCGGTTTTTATTTGATGTTTTAAAAACTTTTTATTATGGCGTCCAAATTATATTTTTAGGGATATGTTATCCTTTTATTAAAATTTATAGGCTTATAAAGAAATAGTCATTTGAAAAAATTAAAATTTTTAATATTCCCAAATTTGTTAACTAATTCTTTGACATTATTATTTATTGCTTCCATTGCGTCTAAAATAGTACCTTTCACGCCAAATTTTTTTAATAAATCTCTTGCAATTATATTGTCTATATTTTTTATAGAATTAGTCGCTTCTTTTATCCCTTCTTTTGTCGGGGCATCAAAAAAAGAGCTATTCGCTAACCAATTAAAAACCTTATCTGCTGTCGGCGCTATTTTATCCTGTAATTTTATAAATATCTCTTGTAATTGCTTTTTTATTAATTCCATATCTATCGCTATTTTTACCATGTTATCATAATTTTTTAAATTATTAGTTTTCTGTTGTTCTATTAGTTTATTATAAGAATTTTGTTGTTCCAGCATTCCCTCATCAATATTTTTTAATCTCTCAAAATAACTTTTTAATTCTAATTCTGTGTTTAGAAATGCTTGCTTTTCTTGTAATTCGCCGCCTTTTGCAGTGAGCGTATTAATATCGGTATTAGAAATTCCTTTTGTCAAATTTGTCATAATCTCTTCAAGGTTATCCGCTTGTAAAAATTCAGCATATTTCCCGACTACTCTGTCGCCAAATAGCTGACTTGCCAAATTTACCATTTCAGCATTATTCCCAGCTTTGCCTATATTTTGAAGCGATTGTATAACCCTATAATAAGCTACTACCGTATCGTTATATTTTGTAAATTCGCTTAAAAAATGTTTTTGTCCTTGAAGTTCTGCTAGTTTTGCTTCGCCAAGCGCAGACTGAAATTTTGTTAATCCCATATCAAAACTAGCTTGGTCTACGCCTTTGACTTGAGCCGCGCTTTGAAGCTTCAAATAATTAGAACTTGTTGTGCCAAATTGTTTCGCTCTTGTATCAATATTGTCTGCTTTTGATAAAGTACTATTCAGCGTTTCTGTCGCTTCATTGAATGGATTTAAAAGAGCAGATATTAAACTTGACAACCCGCCTAATGCAATATTTCCAGTCGCAATTGCAGTCAAACTTTTCATTCCAAAATTAATAGCTGTTTTTAATCCGCTCCCAAACTTTTTTGCAATACCTGTGAATCGCTTGCCTATTCCATTACTCAAATTATCTAAATCTTTTTTCTCTGCTTGTATTTTAATTTTTGCTATATAACTCATTATCAATTATGCCTTTATATATTGCTAAATTTATCAAGTCTTCTAATAAAAAATTCTGTCCTAATCTGTATGCTTCTAACTCTAAATCTATGCTAAAATTTTTTAGTTTTTTTTTAACTCTTCATTTCCCATAAATACCTTGATTTTTGCAATTTCTAAACATACTGCCAATATAATTTCTGCAATTTGAGCAGGATTTAAAGTAGCAATATTATTTGCTGAATAAGGTATATTATTTGCATCAACCGCAAAACTCAAAACCGCTTCTACTTCATCAGCATTTAATTGAGTAAATAATACTGCGTTTCTCAAATCTTTTTCTTTTTCATCAATACTTTTATTCTCAAACTCTTCAAAAAATTTTTCATACTTTTTTGCTAAATGTATAGGCGTCATTTTCAAGCCTAATAATAATAAATGGAATACATTGAATGCCCTTAAACTTTTTAAGCCTATTAGTTGTAATACTTTTATTTTGTTATCCATTATTTTCTACCTCTTTCATTTTTTCTTCTATCACAAAACTTTCAAAAATAAGCTCTACATTAATATTATCGGCATCTTCGCCATTTGCTAATTGTCTAGGTTCTCGTTGGATGATTGCATTTTTTGAAATTCTACTAGACCCATCTACTCTATCTATTGCATAATAGTCAATCCTTTCTTTATTTCTAAAAATTTCTACCAACATATTAAAAACAGAAATAGGTATAGCTTTTAAAATTACAGTCCTAGTCTTTGGTTGGGTATTACCTTCACTATATACTATTCCAGTATCATCGCTAGAATTTGCGCCTCTTATGATATGTGTAAGTTGTGGGTCGTCAACAGTATCGCTGTCAACATATGGGAACCGATAATCTACTCCATTTCGCTTAAATCCAAAATCACATCTATATATTGCAAAAAAATTTGCCATTGTTTAACTCCTTATTTTATTGATTTTTTTATTATACTTGTTGTAATTCTACTTTTACTCCCCATAATGCCATTGGCTGAGGAACGCTTACATTTCCATTCGCTACAAAATTCTCATTCACTAGCTCTATCTCAACTGTCCCGCCACTTAATAATTCTTGCTCTATATATCCGTCTATCACCTTTTGTAATTCATTCTGTAATAACACCGCTTGTGTGATTGTGTAGTCTGGTCTATTCGTGTTAATATATTTCAACGCACTCGCTTGCATATCTATTTTTAAGTTCTCTATGATATACGGTCCTGCTATTGCTTGTCCTCCTGCCACAAAAAAAGCCAGCCGATTTTGATATGTCGCACTCGTCAACACAAACGACAACCTATCATCACTATAATTTTTTGCTACATTTAGATCAGTTATTAAGTCATTATTAGGACATTCTATATATTGCTGATTATTCCATTCAAGAGCGCTCAATAATTTCCCAAACGCATAAAACATATTTCCATCTAGCGTAGAATTAGACGTCAAAAATGCGATATGCCTCGTTTTCAACGCATATATTTTAGCAGTCTCTATATTTACAAACGCTTTACCTAGCACAAAATTATACGATTTTATAGCCTCGTATATATTGCCATAATCGCTTTCCGCATAATCGCTACTAACCAAAAGCGTCAAAAATTTATCTTTATTTGCACCCAAAATTCCAGCTAAATCACTTACATCATCGCCATCCCACAAGACTAAATATATTTTTGACATACCTGCATTGAAAAGCTGAATTATGTCTGTATTATCAGTATAATTCGCTATCTGGCTAGGATTGGTAATACTCGCAAATGTATCGCTCACGCCGTCTTTTGCTTTTACTACAACCGCCACGCTATGCAAGACACTTACATCCGCAATCGGCAACGGCTCTTGTATATCTACCTCAAATACATAATCCAGTAATATATCGCTCATTTTTTTACTC
>JAIRLV010000287.1 GCA_031259185.1 Elusimicrobiota bacterium
TGATAATGGAAAATTTGATTATGAACGTGATTTTGATAAAATTGATCGGGCAGCTGGTTGGTGTGGTTTTTTCTGTCTAATAACAAATACAGACTACGATAGTGCAGAAATTCTTCTTAAATATCGTCAAAAAGATATTATAGAGAAAGCTTTTGATGATATAAAAAATCATATAGACATGAAAAGGCTAAGAACACATACATCTGCTACGACAAATGGTAAGATATTTTGTGCTTTTATAGCATTGATAGTTATCTCAGAAATTGGGAATAAGCTCGGAGTGTTCCTGAGAGATAAAAGTTGGAGCAAGGGAAGTCTGATCCAAGAGTTGGAGAAGATTTCCTTAATTATGAACGATAAAGGCCAGAGACTCATGAACCCGTTGACTAAGACTCAACGAACGATACTTGAGGCGTTCGGGTTGAATGAGCACGATCTTAAGGCTTACGTTGGTAGCTCTAAATGAGCGCGCCAGGAATTGACGCTAAAAATCTGCCGGAATTTAGGGTCAAATATTCGCTTCATTTAGTTAATAAAAGATAAATTAACTAAAAAAATATATTAATCCGCTAATTAAATAAAAATTTTATAATTAATATTCTTGTTATTACAAAAATGTAATCGTTCAATACTTTTTATGGATGAGATGGGTTAAATAGATGAGGGAGATCGATACGCTAATAGAGAACTTAGGCCCGTCAACGAAGATGGTCAAAAAAACATTGTGAACGGATAAAATATTATGATAAACAAACAATAGTATCTACAAATTTTTTATCTTTATCTAAAGAAGCAGAGCAATGAAAATTTTTTGAATCTGTAGAAAGTTCAAATCCGAAATTTATAGAAGTTTTAAAATATTCCATTTCATTAATATCTCTTTTCACATTTAAATAATTCAATATTTTATCTAATGAAAATTCTATATTTGTAGTAGATATTCTAATAGCTATTACAATATCATTTTCATATTTAATTTGTATACCACCACCTTGATAATAAACAGCTGAAGTTGCTTTTTTAAACTCATCATTTATATATTCATCACCTAAATAATTATCTACTTGTTGTTTTGATTTATACATTATTTTGTTTATATCTACAGATTGTATACAATCAACTTCAAATAATTTACGGCCATCCGGATAATAAATAGGGTAATAGCAGTTTTTTTTAAAATCAATATCTTTATCGATTTTATTATTTTTTGTTTTAATATAAATAAATACAGAAATAAGGACTAAAATACCAATAATAATTTTTATTTTATTATTTTGAACAAAATTAAACATATAAATAACTTATTTATAGGATTTATACACTAAATTATGTATATTAATATTAATTTTATTTTTTAATATAAATACGTTATTATCTATATCAATATCTAAAATATCAGCCAAAGCAAGGGCCATATATGATTTCCAATATAAAGCTACAGTTTGTTGACAAATATAATATGACCCAGTTCCAGCCCCAATAAGTTCTTCAAACCACCCAGGAATAGTTGGTTTAGGTAAAATTACAGTTACATCTAATGCAAATAAAAGCTCTTCAAGAGTACTTGCGCTATAAAACAATTCAAAAATTGGATTAATAATAGCCAAATTACTAGAACAAGTTCTAATTTGCAACCAAACTTGTTCGCAAACGTATCTAACAGAAGAATTAATCATACTACTGTCAACATAGAAAACTCCAGGCCAACAGCTCTGAATAAATTCAACAAAATACCCCTCATGCACCCTTGTTTCTTCCGCCATAAAATACCCTCGCTTCTCGCGCCGATCTTGATGAGAAAAAAAAACTAATAGACCCAATTATAGGAGCCAATTCCAAACTTGTCAAGGTTTTTTTTCAGAGCCAAGAGCTGTCTCGTGTCTTGTTGCGCAAAGTCGCTGAATAACCAGAGTAAACTAACTAAGATGGCCTCGCAAAAACCCCCTTTTTTAGAAATCACTTAAAAAAATATTTAGTAATTTCAGTATGTTGCATTTAAGTTTTTTAGGGTTCTGGACATTTTGCGAAACCATCAACTAATCATAGAAGCCAATTCCAAGCTTGTCAAGTTTTTTTTGGAGCAGCGGTTATCAATTCTCAATAAGGCCATCCCCTGTGGCGAGCTAAATTTTGGCTGGATTTTAGAACATATCCAAAAATGAAGCCATATTCTCTGTCCCCTCTTTCCAATAATCAAGTTTATCGAGCTTACTCCACAAAATCATGCCCATGGAATTCTCTCCAAAACTGTCATGAAGCCTCGCTTCACCCCCGTAACATGAAACTTGCTTCGAGGACGCGAGTAGCCGAGTGGTATTTGGCATACTATCTGTCTTGAATTTTTCTCATTTTAACAATACAATTTATCCCGTTGATTTGATAATGGAAATTAAGTGTATAATTTTTTTGAGATGATTAATTCCTACTCAGTTCTAAAACTACTTTACTGCTTTTAATTGTACCCCGATTTAAACTTTTCAATGTTGTATGGTAAAAAAACGTCTGTTACGCAGAACGAAAGTTGAAAGCAGTTGCCCATTGTCATTTACCTTAATG
>JAIRLV010000106.1 GCA_031259185.1 Elusimicrobiota bacterium
AACCCATATTCGTGATCTAAGGAGTCAAGCCGGTCAAAACGAAGATTGCTGTCTTTATCAACAAAGAGTACGTAAGAGTTTTTTCCGGTTCCAACACTAACCCTCCCCTGCAGATTTGCAATATCAGCAGTAGGATTAACAGTAAGATTAATAGCAATTCCATTATTCCCGGTTGGCTTTGAAATAACCAAATTTGCGGACGATAGCGATCCATTACAAAGCGATAATATAGATTTAAAAGAATACGGGATGGGACTGAATGGAGATTTAGTATATTGGAAAAAAGCAACGCCAATTCCAGTCTCAATTTCAGTCATAGCCAATAGCGATGATGATGAAAATTTGACTGTATTAGCAGATAGCGAGAGAGTTGCAAAAGGCAAAATAGCAATGAATAATGATATTATAATGAATATCAATTATCCAAATGGCTCAATTCTAATTTTGACAAACGGGCAACTGACATCAGCCCCACTTTTGAAAAATGTAGCTTCGCAAGGCAGAATTAAGACTAATACTTACAGTTTCATATTTGAAAATAAAATATGAGGCTTCGCCTCTTTTAAGTAGCAGAGAATTAAAAATTTTTTTCAAATTCAAATTTTTCAATATTATTTTTGTTTTCAAAATAAGCATTTTTTATTTAGAGAGGTAAAAAAATGATAGACCCAAAAGAAATAATTATTGGTAATAGAACTTATATTATATCAAAATTACCAGCAGTAGTAGGTAGAGAAATAATTTATAAATATCCTACATCGCTTACTCCTAAAATAGGAGATTATGCGGTAAGCGAAAATACGATGTTGAAACTTATGAAATATGTAGCAGTCAAGTTTAAAAATGGAACAGAGCAAACTTTATCTACAAAAGAACTTATAAATAACAATGTAGACAATGCATTAGATTTATTAAAGTTAGAGTTTGAGATGTTGGAGTATAATTTTAATTTTTTCAGGAGTGGCAAGTTCTCGGATTTCTTAAGCAAGTATCTGGGGCTTGCCACAGCGAAAATTACCGAAATATTGATGGACTTATCGGGCAAATCATCGCAAGCGGAAAAGCAACGCTCTACGAATTGAAAACCGTATATAGTTTAGAGGATGCTTTTGTGATATGGGAAGCTGATATAGTCCCTAAATTTAATGAATGGAAGGCTATCCAAGAAGCTACTAAAAAGAGAAGGTAATGCCTATTCAAGTTCTTTGAAATATTTTTTTATTTGCTGACTTGATGTCGACTAAAAGTAATGTCAATATCCAAAATATTTAAAAATTTAGAAAAGTTATTAAAACTAAAATTCTTATTATCAAAAATATTATATATTGTTTTTCTATCAATACTAGCTTTTTTTGAAATATTAGATATTCCGCCTTTTTTTGCAAGTGAAATAAGTTTAATATCTCTTAAAAAAAGTTGTAAATTTTTAGTAATTTTATATTCTTCAATACTATTTTTGATAAATGCTTCTAAATATTCGGGATTTTTTTTGAGAGTATCAAGAACAACATCATCAAAAGTAATTAATTTATTTTGATTTTTCATTTTTTATAACCTCCTCTAAAAATTGTAAATTATCATTTATATATTTTTTTAAGATATTTATAGCTTTATCAATATCTTTGTTTTGAGTACTTTTATCACCACCAGAAACGAGAATAATTAAAAGTTGTTTATATTTTCCGATATAAATTCTGTATCCAGGACCGAAATTTATTTTCAACTCGCTTATGTTATCTCTTAAATATTTAATTTCGCCAGCATAATTGTCAACTTGTAATTTTACTAATCTTCGCTCTATTATTTTTATTGCCGATATATCTTTAAGATTAGAAAACCATTTTTGAAAATATTTTGTTGAATATAAAATCAATTTTTAAACTCTTATTGAATACTTTATTGATATTTATGTAGATTATTATACACAATTTATTATAAAAAGCAAGTAAAAAAATATTTTGAGACTTCGTTTTTTTTATATATAGCAAGACAAGAACTTCAATTTTAAATATTAGTTAATTCATTTAGAATAAAGTTTTTTCTCTGCTACGTAAAAGAAGTGAAACTTCAAAATTTATTTTAAGGATAAAAAAAATGAGTGTAGTAAATGTATTTAGCTTTATGTTTGAAAGTGAAGGAGCAGAAAAGTTAAAAAAGGATTTTCAAGATATAGAAAAGAAAATCAAAGATATAGTTATCCAAGAAACTAAGCAAGATAAAACAAATCAAAAAACATCTCAATCAATGATGAATTTGAGTAGTAATATTTTGAGGCTTACGGGAGCATATTTTGGATTGAAACAAGTATTGTCGCAAGTTATAGGGTTTTCACAAGTAGGAGAGAATTGGTTTTTTATGGGTAGAGAGACCGGGTTAGCAATAGAGAATTTGGAAAGATTAGGGATAGCATTAGAAAATTTTGGCGGGAATAAAGCAAGCGCAGGCAATGTTATGGCTAATTTACAATCACAGATTCAACAACTAAAATTTGGGACTGCCACGCAATTATATGATGCTGCTACAATGTATGGACTTAATATAGACGCTAGTAATCCAGAGGATTTATTAAAGAATATAGCTAAAAAAATGGGCGAATTAGAGACTAGTGGAGAAAAATTAGATTTAGGTAGGAGATTAGGGCTTGATATGCCGACGATACTTTTGCTTCAAGATGGATTAGGAGCTTTGAATGAGGAATTAGAAAGGGCAAGTAAATTGACTATTTATACTCCGGAAGATATAGCTTCTATAAGGAAATTTCAGCTTAATCTTCGTGAACTCAAAGCTTCAATAATGCAAGTATGGGCATCAATTTCAAGAGATATACTACCAATCTTGAATAAAATAATAGATTGGGGAGAAAAATTTTTTGGATATATGAAACAGCATGAGGGTTTTATTTTAGGCTTTCTTGGAGCTATAGCACTTGCGATAGGCGCAATAGCAATAGCTTCGTTACCGATTACAGCGCCATTTTTAAGTTTACTAGCAATTGCAACAGCAATAGGACTAATTATAGACGATATAGTTGTGTATTTAAAAGGCGGAGATAGTGTATTAGGAGATATTGTAGAATGGTTAAAAAGTATAAAAAATTATTTTAATGAATGGTTAGAAAGCTCAAATAAATTTAAAAAGATTTGGGAAGGAATTGTTGCATATTTTCAGTTTTTATTTAATTTAATTACTAAAATTTTAAATCTGTACGCTAAGTTAGGAAAATTTGTTTGGAATACAGTTGGAAGTAAAATATTAGGGACCGATGATACTGAGGAACAAAAAGATATTATAAAAAAAGATTTATCATATTTTAATTCGCCGATTACAACTTTGATTCCTAGCAATACGCTAAAATTAATGAAAAAAAGCCATGAAACGCTTGAAATAGCAGATACAAACCCACTAGCCGCAGAGACCGCAAATTCAATCAAGAATTCATATTCTAATAATAAAAATAGTAATGTTACAATTGAAAAAATAGAGGTAAATACAAAAGCAACAGACGCAAAAGGTATAGCTAATGATATAGGCGACGGTTTAAGCGATAAAATGGAAATGCTAGAAAACAGACTAACAGACGAGGTAATAGCATAATGTCAATAAGTCCATTAAATTTATTATTGAATTCAGCAGGGATTTTAAATAATAAGGTTGTAAAAATTTATAAAACGCAAAGCGAGGATACTAAAAAGATGATTGCATTGCAAAAGATAGAAAAATTAAGGAATAAATTAGATGGGGAGAATGAATTAGCGCAAACACAGGAGATTTTACAAGAATTACAATTTTTAGAGGCAAGCGTTATAGACGAGAGCAAAATTACAGAACATCCAATAGAAGATGGAAGCATAGTAAGCGATTATAAAATTCAACTTCCAATAGAAATTAATTTAACGGCAGTAATGCCATCGGCAAATATAGGAAATTATGGATATAATTTAAATTTATTAGATGGAGCAAGGTTTAATAATTGGAGGAAAATATATCAAGAATTAAAAGATTTAAAAACTTCGCAAGACAAATTAATAATAAAAACAAAATCAGACAGTTATTTTAATATGATATTAGTAGGAATACCGCATGATGAAAAAGTAGAAAATGTTAACAGATTGGTATTTACATTAAAATTTAAAGAAGTATTTGTAGTCTTACCGAT
>JAIRLV010000210.1 GCA_031259185.1 Elusimicrobiota bacterium
TATTGAACAACAAGAAACAATAACTGATGTAAAAGAAAAATTAGAACTTACTGAAAAAGAAAACAAAAAATTATTAAAAGAGCAAAAAAAACAAGAAAGAAAGTTAAGAAAAAACCAAAGTATAAAAAATGAAAATAATGCAGAAAAAAGTGATAAAAACACCTCTTTAGAAGAAAAAATAAATGAAAACATTAACAAACAATTGTATGTTTATAAAACGGAAAAGGCTGAAAATAATTCAAAAAATTTTGAAAAAAAAATAGCTGACAATGAAATTATACCGCCAACAAATGTGACGAATCAAGAAATATTAGAACTAAAAAAAAGAACTACAAAAGAAGATGACGATATACTTTGTAATAGTCTTTTAATTATTGCAAAAAGAGGAAATTTAGATTTATTTATTGATACTATCAAATATAATAATTTAAACATAAATTGGCAAGATGAGCTTGGAATGACAGCACTTTTAGAAGCTACAAAAGCAAATCAATGGAAAATGATAAAATTTTTAATAAAAAATGGAGCTAATCCAAAAATTGTAACAAAAAATAACATTTCAAATTTGAGATTTGCAGTAGAAAATAATAATAAAAAAACAGTAAAATTTTTTCTGAAAAAAGGGTTAGAGGTTGGAAAACGAGATATTATTGGGCAGAGTCCATTATTAGTTGCGATTGAAAAAAATTATTATGAAATAACAAAAATATTATTAGATAATATAAAAAATTTCGATGTAGATTTACAAGATAAAAACGGGAAAACTTTACTGATGGCAGCTACAGAAAATAATGATATAAAATTAGTAAAAACTTTGCTTTCCAAAGATGCAAATATTTGGCTTTTGAATAATAGGAACGAAGATGCTTTGACGATTGCAGAGCGACATGCAAATAAAAATTTGATAAATCTTCTAAAAAAAAGAATCGAAAAAGATAGAAAAAACAATCCAAATATAAAACAATGGATTAGAAAAAATTGATTTGATATTTTAATTTTGTATTTTGATTGATATAAGATATAAATAAAAAACAAATGCTAAAATTTTGTTTATCAAACTATAAAGACATTGCGTTAATTAATAATAATCCAGATTTTCAATTAAAATATAAAATTAGCGCAAAAGATATTAATAAACTAAAATTTGTTTTTGTTATTAAAAAAATTCCAGAAAATATTATTATTGGATTTATAGAAACTAATATTTTTGCCGATGAATGCGAGATATTCCATATAGAAATTTTAAAAAAATTCCGCGGTCAAAAATTTTCTATTTTTCTTATACAAAATTTTTTTTGTTTTTTAGATAAAAATTTTTTTAAGATAAAAAAAATATTCCTAGAAGTTAGAGAATCTAATATTATTGCTATAAATTTATATAAAAAATTTGATTTTGAAGTTATAGATTACAGAAAAAACTATTATTCTAAACCTTTAGAAAATGCTATAATAATGAGATTAGACATAAATAAAGACTATTGAGTATTAATGATAGGAGGATGTTTGAAATGGAATTTGGAATGTTTTATGCAATGTTGGGGTCAGCCGCTGCAATATTTTTAGGTGGATACGGATCAAGTATAGGAATTGGACTAGCAGGAGCTGCAGCGAATGGCGTTTTGAGCGAAAAACCTGAAAAATTTGGAAGTATGTTATTATTTGTCGCTTTGCCAGGCACACAAGGGATATATGGATTTTTAGTAGCGTTTTTGATTATTTTGAAATTGCAACTTTTGACAGGAAAGCCTATATCAGTTTCCAATTTGCAAGGGCTAGAGATGTTAATTGCTGCTTTACCAGTGGGTATTACTGGTATTTCAACGGGAATTTATCAAGGCAGAATTTGCGCTGCTGGTATAGCAATTGCAGCAAAAAAACCAGAAGCTAGCATGAAAGGACTTGTTTATGCTGCTATGGTTGAAACATATGCTGTATTAGGGTTGGTTATTAGTTATTTTTTACTAAATGGAATAGTTATTTAAATGTTTTGGATTTTTTTAAGAGTCTTTTAAAAAAATTGTAATGATAAAAAAAATGTTTTTTATATTACATAACTTGACTAGCTCAATTTTTATTAGGAAATTTTTTTTGATAAAATATTGTTATTTTAAAATTTATATTTAGTTTAATTGAAAAAAATATTACATATTATTTATTTACTTTGACAAAATTGTTTTTTTTGGTTTTTCTTTGTAAAGAAACAAACTTTTTTATCTTCTTTTCTTGGCATTGCTTTTTATGTTATACGACAGGACGGACAAATCTCGTCGTCGCAAATTAAGTTTAGGTCGTTTCTCTCAAAACAGGAAAATTTTTTTCAAAAGCGTTAAAAAAATTCTAACTGTTTTTTTTTATTATATTTAAACCTTTACTATAGTCTAAATAAGAAGCTTATAAAAATTAATCGGTATCTAAAAAAATTTTCCTGTTTTGAGAGGAGTGCATTAGCTTATGTGTTAGAAGCTAATCCTAAAATTAATAATTTTTGTCAATATAGTAGTGACAAGTAAAATAAATAATAAATTAAAGTTTAAAAAAATTATAAACGTCTCTTGAAAAATTATTTTGTTTTTTATTTGTTATTCTCTAATGATAATACTGCGCTAAATGCCTCTTGTGGAATAGAAATTTTGCCAAGCTGTTTCATTTTCTTTTTACCTTCTTTTTGTTTTTCCAGAAGTTTTCTTTTTCTTGAAATATCTCCGCCATAACATTTTGCCAAAACATCTTTTCTGACAGCCTTTACATTTTCTCTAACTATAATTTTTCCATTAACTCTTGCCTGTATTGGTACTTCAAACATTTGTCTAGGTATAATTTTTCTCAATTTTTCAACTAGTTCTTTACCTTGATAATAAGAATTTTTTTTATGACACATCAAAGCCAATGCATCAACTTCTTCGTTATTTATCAAAATCTCTAATCTAACCAAATCTGATTCTTTATAACCAATCGCTTCATAATCAAACGAGGCATGCCCTTTTGAAAGGGATTTTAATTTATCATAAAAATCATATAATATTTCTGCTAGTGGTAAATTATATGTTAGTATTGTCTTTGTAGCCCCTAAATATTTCATATCAACAGAACTTCCTCTTTTTTCTTGACAAAGTTGCATAACTCCGCCTACTATGTCAGAAGGACAAATAATTGTAGCTTTTATAAACGGTTCTTTTATTGCTTTATAATCTCTTGTAGAAAATGGTAATTTTGACGGATTATCAATTTCATATTCAGTTTCGTCATTATTAATAATTTTATAGATAACATTAGGCGCAGTTATCAACAGATCCAAATTATATTCTCGGATCAATCTTTCCTTTATAATATCCATATGCAAAAGTCCCAAAAATCCACATCTAAACCCAAAACCTAATGCATTTGAAGTCTCTGGTTGATAAAATAAAGAATAATCGTTTAATTTTAGTTTTTCAAGAGCCATTCTTAAAGGTTCATAGTCGGTTGTATTTATAGGATAGACCCCTACAAAAACAAAAGGCATGATCTCTTTATAACCTGGCAAAACTTTCTCTATTGGATTTTGCGCATCTGTTATTGTGTCACCAATCTTCACCGATTGAATATTTTTTATGTTTGCGACAATATACCCAACTTCTCCAGCTAATAACATATCAGTTTTGTCAACTTCCAATCCCAAATATCCAATTTCTAAAACTTCATATTCGTCATTAGTAGCCATCATTTTTATTTTCATTCCGGTATTCAACTTTCCATCAAACATTCTGACAGTTACAATAACTCCTCTATAAGTATCATAAACAGAATCTATAATTAGTGCTGCAAGTTTATTTGTTATATCACCTTTTGGAGCAGGGATATTTTCAATAATAGAATCCAAAACTTCTGGTACTCCAAAACCTGTTTTCCCACTCACGGAAATTGGTTCTATGCCAAGGACAAAATTTTCATCAATTTGTTTCTTCACACCTT
>JAIRLV010000242.1 GCA_031259185.1 Elusimicrobiota bacterium
TAGTATAGATAAAAAATATTTAGATTTTTTTGGGTTAAATTTATTTAAGTCTGATTTGACAGTTTTTCCAGAAGTTGACTCCCTTCATGATCCAGTCGGTATTATAAAACAAGCTCAAGAACTATATGCAAATTTAGTTGGTTCAAAACACACATTTTTTTTGCTTAACGGTTCTACTATGGGAAATCAAGCTATATTTTTATCTGTATGTAATCCCGGCGATTCAATTATTTTATCAAGAAATTCTCATAAATCGGCAATGTCTGGAATTATTTTAGGTGGGCTTTGGCCTATTTGGCTAAATCCAACTATTGACAAAGAATTTGATTTATTCTTTGATAGTTCCTCTCATCAAATAGAAAAAGCTCTTTTCAAATTTCCAGAAGCAAAAGCAGTCTTTATAACAAATCCTACATATAATGGGATTTTAACAGATGTAAAAAAAATAGCCGATATTGTCCATGAACATGGCAAAATTTTGATTGTAGATGAAGCTCATGGGGCGCATCTTGGAATGTCTGATAAAATTTCGAAATCCGCAATCAAATTAGGAGCAGATATAGTAGTTCAAAGTGTTCATAAAACATTATCTGCTCTTTCCCAAGCATCTGTTTTACATGTTTGTACCGACAAAATAGACATTAACAAAGTAAAAAAAGTTGTTTCTCTTTTACAAACTACAAGCCCTAATTATACGATTCTTGCTAGCATAGATATAGCAAGAAAACAAATGTTTTTTAATGGTGAAGAACTTGTGGATAAAATGATTGAAAATGCAGATTATATAAGAAATAAACAATCAGAATTTAATAAATTTAAGTTTTTGACTAGAGAAAATATGATAAGTAAAGGCTATGATTTAGATCTTTCAAAAGTTACTATAAATGTATCAAAAGTTGGAATCGAAGGGCAAATTGTTTCTGAAATACTTGCAAAAAATTATAATATTCAATTTGATTGCGCAGATTTTTTTAATTTGATAGCAATTTTGGGAGTCGGTACTTCTAGACAAGATATAGACAAATTAATAGTTGCATTAAAAGATATTGAACAAAAAACTAATGGTGTTTTAGAAAATAGCGCATTAAATTTACCTTCACTTATGACAGAAATGGTAATGTCGCCAAGAGATATTTTTTTATCTTCAAATTCAGAAGTAGAAAATATTCCGATAAATGAAGCGTCTGGTTATATTAGCGCTCAAACTTTAACTCCATATCCTCCGGGCATTCCAGTTTTGATACCTGGAGAACGAATAACAAAAGAAATTTGTGAATATTTAGGGAATCTTGATTCAAAAGCAATTAGAGTTGTAGGGCAAGAAGATAAAAAATTAGAATACATAAAAGTTGTAAAAGTAGATTGAAAATAATTTGCTTTTAAAATAAAAATATGAATTTAAAAAAGAGGAAAAAATGAATAATTTAATAGTTTTTTCTGGGAATTCTAACGCAAAATTAGCGGAAGATATATGTAGACAACTTGAAATAAATTTAGGCAATGCTGAAGTTTCAAAATTTTCAGATGGTGAAATTAGTGTCAAAATTTTAGATAATGTTAGAGGAAAAGACGTTTTTGTGGTCCAATCTACATGCCCTCCAGTAAATGATAATTTGATAGAAATATTGATCATTATAGATGCTCTAAAAAGGGCATCAGCAAAAAGAATTACGGCAGTTTTGCCATATTTTGGATATGCTAGACAAGATAGAAAACCTGAACCAAGAGTTCCTATAACAGCAAAATTAGTTGCAAATCTTTTCACAAAAGCAGGAGCGGATAGGATTTTAGTCGTAGACTTGCATGCAGGGCAAATTCAAGGATTCTTTGATATTCCTGTCGATCATTTGAAAGCGGAGCCAGTTTTTGTAGATTATTTTTTAAACAAAAAAGAGAGTTTCATTGTAGTCGCTCCGGATGTTGGAGGAGTAGAAAGAGCGAGAAATTTTGCAAAAAAATTGAATGCTAACCTTGCTATAATTGATAAAAGAAGACCGAAACCTAATGTTTCAGCTATTATGCACATTATAGGAAAGGTAGAAGAGGAACAAAATGCGATTATATTTGACGATATGATAGATACGGCTGGAACTCTTTGTAATGTGGCGACTGCATTAAAAGAAAAAGGAGTAAAAAAAATTTTTGCTGTGAGTAGTCATGGAGTTTTGTCAGGGAATGCTATTGAAAATATAAAAAATGCTCCAATAGACGAGTTGGTTATAACTGACACGATTCCTTTGATAGATGGCAAAAAACTAGATAAGATAAAAGTTTTATCTATGGATAAAATGTTAGCAGAAGCAATAAAGAGAATATATTTCAATGAATCAATAAGCGTATTATTTAAATAAAATATATTTTTAAATTCAAATAAATTAATGAGAGATACGATTTATATATTGAACTTTTTATTAAATTGCGGAAAAATTTTGAGCTTTATTTGCGATATTTAAAAAATTAAATGAAATAAATGTTCAATAAAATATTGAATAATTGAATAGAAAAAAATTAAATGAACTAACTAAAATTAATTTTTGAATTTACATTATTATTAAAAAAGAGTCTCATTATCGTAGAGCGAAAATTACTTTTATACATAATGGATTTTATTCATGAACTTACTTTGATGATAGCGATAAAATAAAAGTTCAACATTCAATTATGTTGTGAAAAATGTTTTCAAAAGTTTCCCAATAGCTGTCACAAAGCTATTGATTTAGCACTAAAAAGAATAATATAAAAATTATATAGACAAAATTAAAAAAAAATGTTATTATATAAAGATTGATTAAATAAATGTAATGATTTTAAGTAACAAGTGAGGAGCTTTTAAGATGTCGGTAAAATTGGATATAACCTTGCAAGATAGAAAAAAAATGACGGTTGGCGAATTAAATAAACTAAAAAAAGAAGGACTTATTCCAGGTATTATTTATGGTAAAAATTTTCTAACAAGATCAGTTTTTATAGATAGAAAAAATTTAATGAAATTACTGTTAACTTCATTAGAAGAACATATATTTTTTAATATTAATATTGAAGGTGAAAAAGAGTATTTTACTGCTATTATTCAAGATAAACAATGGGATGTTATTAAACAGGAAATTAGACACGTTGATTTTAAAAAAATAGATATGAATGAGGAAATAGAATTATATTCTGAATTTCGTTTTAATGGCATTGCAAAAGGCGTAAGACAAGGCGGGATAATGGAAGTTCGTTTTTCAAAAATAAAAGGCAAAAGTCTACCTATGAATTATCCAAAATATTTAGATTGCAATATTTCAAATTTAGAAATAGGAAGCGTTCTAAGGATGAAAGATATTAAGCTTCCAGAAGAACTGAAAATTGATTTTGATCCAGAGACAGTATTAGTAGCTATAACGACTCCAAAAGCGGAAAGAGGCCAAGCTAGCGCTCCTGAAACTGATAAAAAAGAACAGCCTTCTCCTGAAAAGTCTAGTGAAAAAAGTAATGATAAACCTGTCCCAAAAACCACTGTAAAAAATACAAAAAAAACCGCTAAAAAATAATATTTTTATTTATTTTTATTGAAAAAAAAATTAAAAATTATGAAATTAATAGTCGGTCTCGGTAATATTGGGGATAAATATAAAAACACTAGACATAATATAGGGTTTGAAATTATAGATTATTTTGCATTAAATTTCACAGAAAATTTCAGTGATTTTGAAAATTGCGGCTTGCTTTTGAAGTCTACAAAAAAAATTACAAATGAAAAAATTTTTTTATTCAAACCTACAATGCTTATGAATAATAGTGGAATAGCTATTAGAAAGTTAAAAGATTATTATAAAATAGACATTAATGATATTTTTGTAATTTTTGACGATATATCATTAGATTTTGGTAGGTTAAGGATTAGAACAAAAGGATCAAGCGGCGGGCATAATGGTATAAAATCTATTATTGAAAATTTTTCAAATGATCAAAATTTTTCTAGGTTGAAAATCGGGATTGGAAGTGATGAAAAACAAAATTTATCACATTTTGTATTAGAAAAATTTTCAAAAATTGAAATGGAAAAATTAACCAAGCTTTTTTGCATAACGAACGAAATAATTGATTTATGGATAAGTGATGGAAATGAAAAAGTTATGCAAAAATATAATAATTTTCAACTAGATTGAGAATTGAGAATTAGAAATTGAAAATAATTATAAAAATGCAAAATTATTTAAAATTAAAAACTGCTTCAAAAAAAAAAGATAAAAATTTAAAATATTTTGTTCAAAAAAATGTAAAAAAAATATTGATAATAAGATTTAGTTCTTTAGGCGATGTAATTTTATCAACAATTTTTATAGAAGCATTGTTTGAGAAATACAAATTAGATAAAAACGAAAAAAATTTAGAAATTTTTGTTTTAACAAAAACACCTTATGATGCTGTATTTGCAAACAATCCAAATATAAAAAAAGTCTTTACAACAGAATCAAAAGAAATATTTAAAACTATAAAAATCATAAAAAAATTTCAAAAAGAATTCGGGAAAATAGACTTAATTTTTGATTTAAGTTTCAATTTAAAAAGCATATTAATTTCATTATTTTTAAATACAAAAACTATCAGAATTTCAAAAAATATAATTAAAAGAAGAATTTTAATTTTAGTTCACTCAAAAAAAATAAAAAATTTATTAAAAATAAACAATAATTTTATATCTATAAAACAAAAATATTCGCAAACTTTCTTGCCATATAAAATAAATTCAAAACTTTATTTATCAGATAAAGAACTATCTTTTGCAAAATTTAGCAAAATTGCAAATTATAATGAACAAAATTTTTATATAGGTATTAATACTAGCGCAAATTGGGATACAAAAAAATGGATAATTGAAAATTATATTGAATTAATACAAAAATTATTGAAAAATAAAAATAAAAATAAAATTGTTTTGTTAGGAGGACAAAAAGAAATATTATTTAATAAAAAAATTGTTGAAAAAATAGATTTTAAGGATGAAAATTTTATAGATTTGACAGGAAAAACTACAATTAGAGAATTATTTGCTGTAGTAAGCCTTTTGAATTTGGTTTTTACTACAGATTCTGCGATTTTACATATTTCACAAAGTTTTAATAAACCAACTTTGGCAATTTTCGGTCCAACTGTTTCAGAATTTGGATTTTGGGATAAAGGAGAAAATGATTTTTTGTTTGAAATTCAAAATCTTGCTTGTAGACCTTGTTCTTTACATGGGACTAAAACTTGTCCCGCAAAATACTCTCACCATGATTGTATGAAAAAAATTGATGTGAGCGACGTCTACAAAAAAATTGTGCATTTTGCTAATACAATTTTTTGAAAAATATTAATTTTAATGTCAAAAATAAATTAAAAGATTTATTAAATGTTAGAGATAAAATATTCATTATGCAACACAAAATACATGCTAAACTTAGAAAAATATAAAATAATATAAATTAAAAATAAAATAATTAGTTATACTAAAATCTACAAAAATATGTTTTGCACTTTTTTTTTATAGGAATATCATTTTTTTTCTTGCTTTTTTCTTTTTTTTGTGCTATATTATTTGTAATCGTTCTCCTTATATTTCTATTTTTCATTTTTTCACTCCATATTATTATTTTTACGGCAATATCAAGATTCTCAACTTGATATTGCCTTTTTTATTTATTCACATTTTTTCCTACTGATAAAAAACTGTTATTATCTCATTAGAAAATAGAAAACAATAAACACAACTCTTTTCATTTCTAAACAAGCTGAAATTGAATATATTTCAAAATCAGTTTAATACATATAAACAGCAAAAAATAATTTTTTTTACAACATTGTATAAAAAATACTGATATTTTTGAAAAAAATTTTTAAAATTTTTTTAGATTATAAAATTTTTGAAAATTGAATTTTTATAGACAAAAGTCAAGGCAATTTATATTTTCGCGATGAAAATATATTTGCCCGGAGTGAGATTTATAAATTTTATTTATCTCGTTATAAAATACTTTATACAAGTAGCAAATTCAGTAGCAATTTTTATATATAATCATTTTATTTATTTTCAAATATTTCATACTTTAAATCATTTCTAATATCTTTTAATTTTTTAAATGTTTTAATATATTTTTCTTTGAATATTTGAAAATCTTTTGCAGTATAATGTTTTCTAGTTACTTCTGTATCTGAATGTCCTGCTGAAAATGATGTGTCCT
>JAIRLV010000250.1 GCA_031259185.1 Elusimicrobiota bacterium
ATGCACAAATTATTAAAAGACACTGGTTCTTTTTATCTCCATTGTGATCCTACGATGAGTCATTATTTGAAAGTCTTATGTGATATGATATTTGGAATAAAAAATTTCAGGAATGAAATTATATGGCATTATAATAAATGGGTAGCACCAGCAAAAGTATTTCAAAGAAATCATGATATTATTTTAAGGTATTCTAAAACTGATAAGTTTAAGTATAATACAATAAAAGAAATAACACCTAACTTACAAAAAAAGTATAAAAAAGGATATTTAATAGGTGGTGGGCAAGGAAGTCAAGGACTTGTAGTATATAATGAATATAATGAAAAAGAAAGCTGAAACATTATTTTAATTTAGAGCTCAAAAGTGCTGTGTCTTATTCGCTCAATAGCCTTAAAGGCTGGAGTTATGATTAGACTTAATCAGCGCTTTTGTTCTAATTTTTATAATTCTTGACTAATTTTATTTTAATTTTAATTTATCATTTATGTTCTATTATTTCTACTTTTTTATTTATTAAGTCTAATAGAGTATGAGCTGAGTAAAATTTTTAAAAGCGTTAAAAAATTAAACGAAGACGACGGAACTTGTCCGTCTTGTCGCTACAACCAAACAATTGTATGCTGTAGAAAGAAATTTTAGCTTTTTATAAAAAAATTCCTGCTATGAGGTGAAGCAGACTAGATTTTTCTTTCCTTGATCTCTTTTTTGCAATGAAAAGAACATAAAAAAATTTGTTTCTTTGTAAAAGAAAATACAATATATTCCTTCACAGATGCGACTACAGATAAAACTTAAAAATTATTTTCTGCTCTGTTATTGAAAAATATTTCATTGAATTTATTTGCATAATTTTTAAATTAATTAATTGGAGTTTTTTTAAATGGAACAGGCTATGAATTTTTTGTTAGAAATAGGAACTGAAGAACTACCTTTTTCAGCTCAAAGAATTATTTTAAATGAATCTCAAACAATTTTTGAGAAACTTTTAGAAAATTCTAAAATTAGTTTTAAAAATATTAAAATTTTTGTCACTCCTTGTAGAATAACTGTTTTAGCAGAAAATATAGATAATGAAAAAAATAATTCAAAAATAGAAATATTGGGACCTCCTAAAAAAATTGCTTATTCAAATAATGGCGAACCAACAAAAGCTCTACTCGGGTTTTTAAAAAAAAACGATGCTACTATCAAAGATATTATAGAAAAAAATACAACTAGAGGAACTTATTTAGCAATTTATAAAAAATATGTTAATGTAGATATAGATGAAATATTGGGAAATATTTGTCTAGAATTTGTAAAATCTTTGCCTTTTTCAAAGATGATGAGTTGGAATTCTAGAAACTTTAAATTCATAAGACCTATTCGTTGGGTATTGTGTTTATTAAATGATAAAATTATAGATTGCGATATTGCAGAATTAAAACCAAGTAAAATTACATATAGTATCGGTGGATATAAATCAAATATTATTGAAGTTAACGATATTGATTCTTACTTCAAAAATTTAGAAGAAAAAAATATAATTTTAGATTATAATAGAAGAAAATCAGTTATAATGGAACAGATTACAGATATTATAAAAGAATATGAACTTATTTCAAATGATAATGATTTATTAGACGAAGTGACAGCATTAGTCGAGAAACCCACCGCTATTTTGTGCGAATTTGACGAAAAATTTTTGGAATTGCCTTTTGAAGTGATATATACGGTCATGAAAAATCATCAAAAATGCTTTGCACTAAAAGATAAAAATAACAAACTAATAGCAAAATTTGTTGGTATTTGTAATGGAAATAATAAAGATTTAAAGCTTATTCAAGCTGGCTATGAAAAAGTTGCTCTAGCTAGACTGAATGATGCTGATTTCTTTTTTAATCTTGATAAAAAATTGGGAATAAAAAATAAAACAATAGAACTAAAAAATCTTGTTTATCAAGATAAACTTGGCTCGGTATATGACAAATTGGGCAGAATAAAAAAAATAGTTATTTTTTTCTATGAAATATATAATAAAGAGTCTTTTTTTAAAGATTTAAAAATAGAAACTATTAATACGATTATTGAATTATCAAAAAATGATTTGCTAACAGATATGGTCAAAGAATTTCCAGAATTACAAGGTATAATGGGTAAATATTATGCTTTTTTTGACGGTTATGATGATGCGATTTCAAATGCGATAGAAGAACATTATTGTCCTAGATTTTCAGGAGACAAATTACCTTCGACTGTTTATAGCGCTATTGTTAGCATAGCGGACAAATTGGATAATATTTTTTCAGCATTTTTATTAGATAAAAAACCTAACGGTTCAAAAGATCCGTTTGGTATACGAAGGCAAATAAATGGAATTTTTAATATTTTATTAGATAAAAAATGGGATTTTGATTTTATATTTGAAAATTCTCAAAATGAAAAAAATACAATTTTGTATTTATTGATGAATATATTCTTAGAAAAACCAAAATATGAATTTGATGAAAAATTTCTAAAAAATATAGAAAATGAATTAGAGGATTTTTTTAAAATTAGATTGGAAAATTGGTTATTAGAAAGAGCGGAAAATTTTAAAATTGACATAGTAAGAGCAGTTATAAAAAGTTCGCCGATAAATCCGTTTTTAGATTATAAAAAATGTCTATTTTTAACAGAATGCATAGCAGATTCATCTTTTTCACAAGTTGTTAATTTGTATAAAAGAGCTAATAATATTATAAAACAAGCGATATCAAAAAATGAAAATATAAAATTTAGTGATACAGACGAATTAAAAATAGACTTATTTAAATTAGAAATAGAAAAAAAACTTTATGATGAAATAAATAAATGTTTTGAATTATACAATAAAAATAACATTCAATGGCTTAAAAATCATAAATATTTAAACCTCAAAGATATTCTTGATAATTTTTTTGAAAATGTTATGATAATGGATAAAGATGAAACTATTAGGAAAAATAGGCTCAT
>JAIRLV010000251.1 GCA_031259185.1 Elusimicrobiota bacterium
GAGCTATTAAAAGAAGTAAAGAAATTTAATACTACGTTAAGTGTGATTATGATGACGGCATATGCAGATAATAGTCTTATAGAAGAAGCCTTAAAAGAAAATGCAGTTATTTGTTTAAGAAAACCTTTTAAAATACCAAAACTATTGGAACTTTTAAAGAAATTAATTAAAAAGTAATTTTTGATTAGATAGTTATAATTTAGTATGGAGATTAAGAAAATGGAGGGAATAAATCAAGAAAAATTTTCTGCTATAAATAAGTTTTCTTCATTCGTATCTCATGAATTAAAAAATTCTATTACTGTTATAAAAAATGCTGCATACTATTTAGAAAATTCTAAAAATAATTACAATAAAAATCAAAAAAAAATGTTTGCTTTTTTGAATAAAGAAATAAACAGAGCTTATTCAAAAATAGTTTTATTGTTAGATGACACTAGAATAAAATATCTTAATGTTCAATCAGTTAATATTGGAGACTTTTTAAAAAAAGCTCTAGCAAAACATAATGATAGTAAGTTTAATTTTAAGATAAACGCGGAAAGTAATATTAGGGCTAACATAGATAAAAATAGGTTTCACCAAGTAATTTTAATTATTATTGACAATGCAAAAGATGCAATGCCTTATGGCGGAGATATTTTGGTTAAAGTATATTCTTTAAAAAGCAAAGCTATTGTGGAAATAAAAGATTTTGGTTATGGCATGAACAAAGAAACTTTAAAAAATTGTTTTGATCCTTTATTTACTACTAAAAAGTTTCAATTAGGCATGTCTCTTACAGTCGCAAAACAAATAATTTTAATGTTAGACGGAAAAATAACAGCAAAATCTGTACTCAATAAAGGTTCAAAATTTTCTATAGAATTACCTAAAGTATAAAAATGGAAAGAAAAATATTTGCTAATAATCGCAAGGCCTATTATAACTACGAAATTCTTGACAAATTAGAAGCTGGGCTCATTTTGTTCGGGCATGAAGTTAAATCTATAAGATGTTCAAATGTAAGCTTGGCAGATAGTTTAGTTAAATTTTCTAACGGAGAAGCTTTTGTTGAAAATGTGTATATTGCTCCCTATGAACAAATATCAACTCACATTATAGATTATAATGCTAAAAGACTGCGTAAACTTTTAATGCATAAATTAGAAATAAGAAAAATGCATTCAAAAGTTAAAGAAAAAGGACTTACCGTTATACCTTTAGAAATATATATTGGCAGTAAAGGAAAAATTAAACTTCTTATTGGTCTTGCCAAAGGTAAAAAATCTTACGATAAAAAGGAACTTATAAAGAAAAAAGATATTGCCCGTGAAGTGGCAAGAGAACATATTGTATGAGTCTTGCGCAAATAACTTTAATGCAAGCCTCTGCAGGTTCTGGGAAAACTTATAATCTTGCAAAGAGATACTTATATCTTTTATTAGGTTCATTCGACAACATAGACATAAAAAATATAATTGCCGTTACGTTTACTAATAAAGCTGCTGTTGAAATGAAATATAGGATTTTAAATTACCTTAAAATGGCAGCACTGTCACAAGACAGCATAAATTTCTTTGCTGATTTAAACTTACCTCCAAAAGACATATCAAGAAAAAGCCTTTTAGCATTACAAAATATTTTAGAACATTATGATAGTTTTAATATAAGTACTTTAGATAGTTTTAAAAATCGCATTTTAAAATCTTGTGCTATAAATATGGACATATCACCTAATTTTAGTATAGAGCCAGATTATAGCCAAAATCTTAAATTTGCTTTAGAAGCATTTTTGCATAAGTCAAATACTTCACAAAATATTAGAGATATTATTCTAAAATATTTAGACCAATATTTAACAAATGATTTAGGGTGGTTTGCAAAAGACAATATTTATAACGAAATAGAAAAAGTGTTTGAAAAATCTGGAAGTATTGGTAAAGATATTAATTTTTCAAGAAATAACAATTTCGGCAAAGAATTTTATTTAAAAGTAGAACTTGTAGTAAAAAAAATTAAATGTGTTGCCGACAAAATAGCAAATTTACAAATTAATGGCCATTTCCTTAACGCTGTTAAGAAAGTTTTATTAGAAGGCAATAGAATATTTTTTTCTATGAATATCCCTGCTAAATTTGCCTACCAAAAGTTAGAGTATAAAAATAATGCCACAATGTCGCTAGAAGCCAACATTCTTTGGGAAGAAATTTATAAAGATGTAAAAGATTTATGTAATTTTTACATGCAAAATTATTATCAAATATACTCTTACATGTACCACGAAGTTGTAAAAGAATTTGATATTAAATCTAAAAAAGACGCGGTGGTATTTTTAAATGAAATTAATAAAAAGACTGTTAAATTTTTTAAAGATACCGATGTTATTATTCCAGAAGTTTATTATAGACTATCTGAAAAATACAAACATTTTTTAATAGACGAATTTCAAGATACTAGTTTTGTACAATGGGTAGGCATTAAAAGATTTTTAGATGAGAGCTTGGCTACTGGAGGCACGTTGTTTTGCGTCGGAGACGTTAAACAGTCTATATATTCTTTTAGAGGAGCAAAGCCTGAACTTTTTTATAATATGCCTAAAGAATTTTCAACAAGTTCAATTGAAAATCAACATCTAGAGACAAACTTTAGAAGCTCAAAGGAAATAGTATTTTTTAATAACGAAATATTTTCTGTAGATAACTTGCAAAGATTTTTAAATGTCATTTATGAAGACCTTGGTGAAGAAGTAAATTTTGACAAATTTTTAAATACATACAGATTTTCTGGTCAAAAAATACAAGATAATAAAAAAAGCGGTTATGTTGAAATAGATTTTATAGAAAAAGATTGCCAAGATGTAAAAGAAGAGACAAAACAGAAATTTATTAAGTATGTTATTGAATTATTAAATAGATCTGAAACAAAAAGTATAGCAGTTTTATGTAGATCTAATGATGAAATACTAGATATTAGTTCTTGGCTTTTAGAGAAAAATATAGAGGTTGAATCTTCCCAAACGTTAAATATAAAAAATAACGATGTTATAAAACAGATAGTTTCTTTTTTTGCTTTTATAAATTCCCCAATAGATTCTTTAGCATTTTCTTCTTTTATTATAGGGGATATTTTTAACAAAGTAGCTAATATTGATCAAGCAGAATTTGAACAATTTATTTTTAACAATAAAGATAATGGATCTGGTTTTGTGTATAAAATTTTTAAAGATAAGTATGAAAATTTATGGAACGAGTATTTCGAATATTTTTTTGTGAAAGCAGGTTTTATCCCAGTATATGAGTTAGCACTTTCAGTATTAGAAAAATTTAAAATTTTAGAAAATTACCCAGACTCTAAAGCTTTTGTTATGCATTTTCTTGAAATTATTAAAGAGTTTGAATTACAAAAATCTGCTTTGAGCAATTTTTTAGAGTATTTTTATAATTTATCTAATCAAGACGATTTTTTGTATATAAAAAATGCCTTTGGTAATGGAATAAAAGTTATGACCGTGCATAAGTCTAAAGGGTTGCAGTTCCCAGTTGTTATTATTCCCTTTTTAAAGCTTGTTGCAACTAATATAGACAAACCTTATTTTGATGACTCTAAAGAAGAAATAGATCTTTTGAATATATCAAAAAGTATTGGGAAGTTCTCAGCTAAAGCTAACGAAATTTACAATAAAGAAAGATTAGACAGTTTATTATCTGAACTTAATGTATTGTATGTTTGCCTGACCAGAGCAGAACATGAAATTTACGCAATAGTTCCGCCAAAAGCTGGTACGTCAAACAATCTAGCTTATACTCTTTTTGGAGATAGAAGTTTTAAAAGAGGCAACAAGCAAAAATATAATATTAAAGTAACAAAAAATAATTATGTTTGCGATTGTTTTAATGGCGGGTATAAAGATATTTCAAATAATTTCATAAATAGAAAAAATACAATAGTAGATATAGACGATGTAAAAAAAAGAGGCACAATTTTACATTATTGTCTTTCAAAGTTTAAAATTATAAACGGCAATTTAAATGATTCTATAGGTAAAGCTTTAGAAGTTGCTAAAAGAAAATTTCCTTTTGAAAACACTAGTTTTTTAAAAGAGAAATTGCAACAAATGTTTTCAAAAGAAAAAATTTTAGAACTGTTTAATTGTGATGGTGTTATTTATAATGAAAAGGAAATTGTAAATTCTAAAGGTGAAATTTTTAGAATAGATAAACTAATAGAATTAGATGATAAAATTTTAGTTTTAGATTTTAAAAGTTCAGACTATAACTTCCAAGAAAACAAAGAACAATTATTAAATTATGTTTCTTTAATATCTGAAATTTACCCAAACAAAAAAATAATCGCTTATATTGTAAATTTAGAAAATGCAATGTTAATACAGGTTTAGAATTTTGCTAAAGTAAGGAAGTAAAATGTCGCAGATAATAAATGTTAGTAATGATGAAAATATCATAGATTTTACAACTAATTATATCGCAAATTCTTTAAATAAGATTGCTTTAATTAGTGGGGGGAAGAGACCGTTTTTATTTATAAAAAAGAAGTTGGCAAATGTTAAACAAGTTTCATTTTTCCCTCCAGAATGTTTTACTAATGATGAGTTTGTTGAATCTATAATTTTTGATAATACAAATTCCATAAAAATTTCTGATTTAGAATCTTCGTTTATTATTTTTGAAATAATAAAAAAAGACTTTCCGAGCCTTTTAAAAGATAAATTTTCTTTTCTGTCTTTTATGGACTGGTCTTTTGAGATTTTATATTTTATAGAACAACTAGATTTAGAAATGATTTCAGAGGATAAACTTAAAACAATAAAAGCTAATGCTGAAATCGGATATGACGTCCCAGAAAGTATTAATGAGCTACTAAAAAATATTTTTAAAATAAGAAAACTTTTTCATGAGACTTTAGATAAAACGTCAAAAACTACTAGAGGGTATGGGTTTCTAAAAGCCACTTCTTTTAATGTTGATGCTTTATCTAAAGGATTTGATGAAACAATATTAATCACGCCTTTCTATTTATACAAGACAGAGATAGAAATTTTTAAAAAACTATACAAGGCATCTAATCTTACTGTATTTACGCAGGGTAATCCTAAAGAATATAGTACTTTAGAAAATCTATATAGACAATTTGGTCAAAATATTCCAAATGTGCAGTCTAAAAAAAATAATTATAAATTAAATATTTATTCTGCTTTTGACGATCAATCTCAAGGCGCTTTGCTTAAAAATCTTATCTCTGGGTACTCTGAGAGGCAATTAGATAAAACATTAATAATCGTTCCAGATTCTCAAATTTTACAAGCAGTAGTATCTGAAGTTTCCAGCATTACAGATAAATATAATATTGCCGCTGGTTATCCTATTTCTAAAACTGCCGTTTATTGTTTGCTTGATAACATTATTGAAGCTCAACTTTCTAAAAAGGACAATTATTATTATTCTAAAGATGTAATAAAAATACTTATTAATCCTCTATTTAAAAACATGAGGTTTTTTCAAGAAAGTTCTGTCTCTAGAATTGTTGTACATAAAATAGAAAAAGCTTTAAAGCAAGATTCAAAAAGTAGCCTAAGCGGTAAAACTTTCATATCTTTTCAAGAAATATTAAGCGATGTGGATTTAATAAAAGAAGTTAGTTTTGCTGCGTCTAAAGTTTTAGGAAGTATTTCCAGCCAAAAAATTGTAGAGGTACTAAATGAAATATGGGAAAGTTTTTTTTCTGCTTGGGAAAATGTAGATAATTTATATAAACTTTCTAATACTATTGTTTTATTTTTAGAAAAAGTGTACCGTTTAAGCGCGACAAGCAGTTATCCGCTAAATGTTGAGACTATAGATATATTGCTTTCAATTTCAAAGGAAATGAAACTGGACAGCCTATGTAAAGTAAAATTTGAGAAACAAGAATTGTTTAGTCTCTTTAGAAAAATAGTTCAAGATAAAAAAATAGTCTTGCCAGGCTCTCCGTTAAAATCTTTACAAATTTTAGGACTTTTAGAGTCTAGGAACCTTTCTTTTGATAATGTTTTTATTGTTGGAATGAAAGACTCTTCATTTCCTGCAATAAAAAAAGAATCATCTCTTATTCCAAAAGATATAATGTACGCTTTAGGTATTGAAATTGCAAAGAAAGAATATGAAATACAAAAATATCATTTTAATAAAATTATATCTGGCGCTAAAAATGTAAATCTTATTTATCCAGACAATGATAAAGATGAAAGAAGCAGATTTATAGAGTCTCTCATTTGGGAAAAACAGCTTGCACAAAAAGATCTTAATGCTATAAATGCATCTAAGTTTGTTTTGCCAAAATTCCCTTTAAAGCAATTTTTAAAAAAGAAATATAAAAAAACAAAAGAGATTAAAGAATATCTTTCAAATTTATCTTATACATACACTAAAATAGATACTTATTTAGATTGTAGATTAAAATTTTATTTTATGTATGTTTTGCTTTTAGATGAGAGTAAAGAAATTGGGCAAGAAATTGACGCAAGCGATATTGGAAATTTTATACACAGTTTTTTAAAAGAAACATTTCATGAAAATTTATCTTCTAAAGAAGTTCAAGATTTAAGTTTTGAACAGTATTTTTTAGATACTTTAAAAAATAAATTTAATAATTGCGTTTCTTTTAAGTTTAGAGAAGACGCGTTTATGATACAAGAAGTGTTAGTACATAAAATGAAAAGTTTTTTGTACTATGAAAAAACTCGTCAATATAAAATTTTTGCTTGTGAGAAAAAGTATATTTCGAATATTATGTTAAAGTCTGGCGATGCTTATAGTTTAGAAAGCAAAATAGATAGAATAGACGAGTTAAATGGTACTTATAGCATACTTGATTATAAAACAGGTAATATGAAAACTAATATTATTAGTAAAAGGCATTTTGAAAACTTAAAAGCGTTTAACAGACAGGACATAAAAAAAGCTGTTAATTCATTGCAGCTTCCAATGTATAAATACATATTTGAAAAATCTACAAACATTAAAAATTCTATTTGTGGAATTTACGATATAAAAAAAACAGATATTAATCTATTTCCTCAAGAAGACGTAATTTATGAAAAATGCATAGATATGGTTAAGTCTTTAATTGAAGAAATTAGTCAAGAAGATTATTTTGAGTATGATAAAAATGATACTACAAACTGTAAAACTTGCAAATATTTTTATATTTGTAGATAAAATATGAGGCCTCTAAAACTTAGTAGTTGAAGGATATCAGATTGCATACATTCCAAAAGATTTCCATGTTGAAAATGATAAAGGAGAAGTAGGGGAAGTCCACCTTCTTGAGGCATCTTGAGGTTGTTTTTGTGCGCACCTCTTAAATTTGCCTATATAGTGTCTTGTATTGCTGTTATCTTGCTCTATTGGATAAGTCAAATCTTTTCCGGTACGTAGTTGAGCCTCTGGTATTAATTGATGAGAAGCTTTATGGTTATCGATTACAAATTCTTTCTTCTTCAATTCCATTTGTCATATATAT
>JAIRLV010000268.1 GCA_031259185.1 Elusimicrobiota bacterium
TTTTTTTTAACGCTTTTGAAAAATTTTCCCAGCTTCTCTCCACTAATGCAGACGAAAGAAAGAAAAATAAAAAATAATTTTTTTCTTTGTCGGCATTAAAAAAATATCTTTTTTTTTGCAGAGCAAAAAATTAAAGTTTTACAGATGCGAGCAAGGATAAATTTTAAGAATTATTAAAAAAGAAAAACAATAAAAAAATCAATATTTTAACGAAATAATTTATTTTTCTTGAATATAAAAAAAATATTCAAAAATAAACACTTGACAAATGAAATAAAACAAAATAAAATATAAAAAAATAACATACAAAAACTATTAAAATGAAAAAAATAAAAAAATATATAAAAGAATTATTTAGAGGGGAGAGGAGTTTTAAAGAGGTTTCATATGGTGCATTGGCAATATTTTTATTTAATATTTTTATATATGCTTTAATAGTTTTTTTTATTTTACTTTTACCTTTAGATAATCAGGTTACTTCATTTTTTAAAAACACTATTTTCTTTTCTTTGTGTAGTATTATATATATATATATATATATTATATATATATATATATATTGGGATTAAAATTAGTTTTAAAAAAGAAAAAATAACAAAAATGTTAATTATTTTTATTGGTATCATAATATTTGTAATAAATGTAATTATATTTTTTTCTGGCGTGCTATTTTTTTTATATTTAAGGTATTTTATAGGAGGATAATATGACATTAGAATTAGAAAAAGTAAAAGAGTATGCGAGTTTGATGAAAGAAAGTTATAGTAATAATGGTGGAAATCTACCAGAAGGATGGGCATTAGTAACAACGAGTGATGAGCTAGGCTTTAGTCAAAATGGATATTATGGAATGTTGTGTAAAAATGAAGCAACAGGAGAATTAGGATTAATACATAGAGGGACAGAAGTGGGAAATGGCTTTTTAGGTATTATTACAAATACAGATTTTAGAGACATAGGTTCAGATATAGAGTTAGGATTAAGTAACAGTATATCAAATCAAATAGAAATGGCGAAAGGATTTGCAGAAGCAATAAAGAATATGGAAGGAATAGATTATAGCAAAGTAAAAAATTTGGGACATTCATTGGGAGGATATTTATCAGATATAGTAGAAGTAACAGTTTCAGGAGGAGCAGGGAGTTTTACAATAAATGCACCGGGAGTAAAGAATATATTGCCAAAATTGGAAGAATATTTTGGAGTAGAAGAAGGAACTTATGCAAATCAAGATTTTGATAATATTATTAACTTTGATGCAGCGTAAATAATTATGTAAGGGGATTTTATGGGAATATTTATTATGATATTTTTTTTGATAGCTTGTATTTGTTTTTTATTTGTTTTAGTAAAAACTATTATTTATTTAAATATAACAAAAAACTACAAAATTTTATTGTATGGACTCATTGGCAGCATTATTGAGATTTCTATTACTTTTATTATTTTGAAAATAAAAGGAAAAGTAGAGACCCCATTTTTATATATGATATTTTGGTATTTTTGTATATTGCCTACGATTATATCGGTGATTTTATCTTTTATAAAGGTTTCTGTATTTAAAATAATAAATAATTTTTTGATAGTTAATATTTCAATTATTTTTTCATTATTTTTTTTAATTTTTTTTTATGTAGATAAAATTTTTAAAATTTTAGAAATTAGTTTATCTTATTAATTTTTTTTAAGGAGAAAAAAGATGTCAATAAATAAAGAGCAAATAGAGAAATATTTGTATTTAGCGATACAAAGTTATGAAGATGATGGAGGAGTGGCAGGAGAAGGATGGATAAAACTAGATATTCCTTTAACTTCAGCAATGATAGAAACAGGATATTATGGATCAGCATATTATAACAATTCTACAGGAGAAGTTATAATAGGTCATAGAGGTACTAATGCAGATAATATAAATTCATTTTTAGAAGATTTTGATGATGATTACAATATAGGAACAAAACAATTACCAAGTCAATATGAAGTAGCTCAGAATTTTTATGATAACGTAAAAAATTATTTAAATAATAATGGATTATCTAGTCATAATATAGTTAACGTAGGGCATTCTCTTGGTGGAACATTGGCACAGTTAGTAGCAATAGCAAATGGAAGTGAGGGAATAGCTTTTAATTCTCCTGGAGTAAAAAATATAATTCCAAATTTAGAAATAGAGAGAGGAGTAGAGACTGGAATTTTTAGTGAAGTAGATTATTCAGGAGTAATAATAAATTTTGATAACTCAAAAGATATTTTTTCTAAAATAGGAGAGCAGGTAGGAGATATTTATAAATTGGAAATAAATGATGGTAGAAAGGGCTGGGAGTTGCTAGATAATCACGATAAAGATTTGCTATACAATGCAATATCTCAACTCACAGATGAAAATTTTTTTTCCAGAATAGAAGAAAAGGATTTAGATGAATATAATTTGACTACGAAAGATTTTGAGTTTACTAAAAATATACTAGATGGATATAACAATTTTACAGATTTTCAACAATCCCTACTAGAAAACCCCCTCCAATCGATCACGACTTGGCTACAAGAACACAACAAAAACATAGATAGTTTTGCCGATGAAATGAAAGAGATATTTGGTATAGAAAAAGAGGATTTT
>JAIRLV010000296.1 GCA_031259185.1 Elusimicrobiota bacterium
GGATTGTATTGTGCTTTATAAAAATATATAAAATCCAACGATGGCGCATTATAAAACTGCTCCTAATCACCCATACTTATTTGTTCTTCTGTCCTACCAAACCAAAATCTGTTTAATATATCTTTCGCAGCTTTCATCATACATTTTTGAAAATACCCGCTAAAATTTTCTTCCAATTTGCCTATAATTGCAATTGTTCCTTCTACTCTTGCTCTTTCTTCGCCTAGTTCTGTGCTTGGAATTGTCCTTGTTATATTACATAATAATACCTGCTGTTCTCGCCCTAATTTTGCATGTGTAAAAAGCACTTTGTTTATTTGAAATATATTTTTGAAATCTTTTTCTAATGCTTTATGGAACATTTATTATTTTCCTATTTTGACTATTTTAGCCTTGTTTTCGTTATCCTAGCTTTAATAGCTCTAAAAAATGTCCCTGTATCTATCAATACCCTATCAAAGCCTTTCTGCTTCACGGTTGAAGGTTTATTTTTCTCATTCATTCTCTGTTATGTCAAACGCATTCATGTATAGATACCTTTTTTGGTAGGTCTCTACTCTCCAAGGGTAAAAAAGTACTTTTAAAGCGATAAAAAATTTGTTTCTTTACAAAGAAAAACAAAAAAAACAATTTTATTAAAGCATAAAAATGTAAAGAAAAAAAAACAACGAATACGCCGTATCGTCGCCAATCATCACAATAAATAAATTTATTTTTGTAAAATTAGAGCTTGACAATAATATATATTGTTTTATATTATTATATTGTTTTATATTATAATATAGTATAAAATGTTCCTTAAAATTGAATAAAATTAAAAGTTAGAGTAGATTTTTTTTTAATATTAGTTTCACATTAGAGTGGAATAAAGTAAAAAGGTTTTCAAAAAAAATTAAAGGGCTAATATATTTTTGATTGTGATCAAAATACAATTGCTATGATTTTTGGTGAAAAGATGATTTGCTTTTTTATAAGTAGGTCGTCTTTTTTATTTGGGTAAAAAATAAGGATATGGAGGGTAGAAATATAGATAGAGAGAAACGAAAACGAGAAGAATTTTTAATTAATGAAAGTATAAAATATCCCGAAGTTAGAGTCTTAGATGAAAAAGAAAGCATGGTAGGTATTTTAAAAACAAAGAAGGCATTAGAGCTTGCTAGAGGTAAAAATTTAGATTTGATAATAATTACAGATAAATCCAATCCGCCAGTAGCTCGTATAATAGATTATGGTAAATTTTTGTATGAAAAAGAAAAACAAAAAAAAGAAACTAAGAAAAAACAAAAAATTATAGTAATAAAAGAAGTTAAGATTCGTTTAAAGATAGGGATAAATGATTTAAATATAAAGACTAAAAACATTATAAGATTTTTAGAAAATGGTAATAAAGTAAAAATTTCGGTTGTATTTTATGGTAGGGAATTGGAGCATCCTGATAAGGGGAAAGAAATTTTAAATAAGATAATATATGGTGTGGAAGGATTTGGTGATATAGAAAAAGATTGTGTGATGTATGGTAATCAAATGATTTTGATATTAGCGCCTAAGAAAACGAATAATGTAAAGATTAGAAGCTAGGAATAAGTGAATGGTAAAGATTAAAAGCTAGGAATAGCTGAATGGCAAAGACGATAAGGAGAGATTAGAGTATGATAAAGATGAAAAGTCATAGTGGAGCTAAGAAAAGATTTAATGTATCAGGGTGTGGGAAGATCAAAAGAAAGAAAGCATTTGCGAGGCATATATTAACTAAAAAGAGCTCTAACAGGATGAGAAAATTGAGGAAAGCAGGCACTTTAGATGGTATGGCTAATAGAACAATAAAGAGTATGATACCATATAAATAAGACAATAAAAATAGTGGAGGTTATGAGATGAGTAGGATAAAAGGAGGTGTAACTTCTAGGAGGAGGAAGAAGAAATATTTTAGGCTTGCGAAGGGATATAGGCTAGGTAAGAATAATTTATGGAGGCATGTGGCAGAACAAGTAGAAAAAGGGCTTCAATATGCTTATAGAGATAGGAAACAAAAGAAGCGGAACTTTAGAGCGCTTTGGATACAAAGGATCAATGCAGCTACTAGGATATATGGGTTATCATATAGTAAATTCATAGACGGATTAAAGAAAGCGAATATGATTATAGACAGAAAGATTTTATGCGATATAGCGTTAAATGATATAAATGGCTTCGAAAAATTGGTTGACAAAGCAAAAGAAGGTTTGCAAATAAGCGCTTGAGTTGTTTGCTGGCATAAGTCTCACAAATATTTGAGATTTTATTGTACTAAAATTTCCATTTTTTTCTTATTTTTTTATTTGGCGTAGCGGTATAAATTTTAGCTTTGTATTAAAATGAAAACGATTTGTATTAATCAATTTAAAAAGAAGACAAAAATAAAATATTTTATTATAAAAAGTTTGAGACTAATTAACAAAAATAATAATATACAATTCATTATAAAATTTTAGGAATTATTTTTTAATTAAATGCTTATCTCTTTTTTATTCAACTCAAAAGCATCATGAACAGCATTTACTGCAATATCTGCTTTATCTTTGTCTATTACGCAAGAAATCTTGATTTCTGATGTAGAAATTAGATGAATATTAATTTTGTTATCAGCTAATGTTTTAAACATTTTTGAAGCGACACCAGCGTGACTTTTCATTCCAATTCCGACGATTGAAATTTTTGCGATATTATCATCATACAAAATTTTTCCAAATTTTATATCTTTGTCATTTTTTTCAACATTTTCAATAACTGATAAAGTTTTTTTCAAATCAAAAGTAGCTATTGTAAAGGATATATTATTTTTTCCATTATCAGCAGTGCTTTGGACTATCATATCAATATTTATATCTGCTTTTGCAAAATGCTCAAAAAGTCTACTCGCAACTCCCGGTTCGTCTAATAAATGAAATATAGAGATTTTTACTTGATTTTTGTCAAAAGCAACTCCTCTAACAACAATATTTTCCATATATTCCTCCTCTTTTACAATAAAAGTCCCATTATCTTCGCTAAATGTTGATCTTACGTGAATAATTACTCCAAACTTTTTCGCAATTTCTACTGACCTTGCTTGCATTACTTGTGAACCGAGACTCGCCATTTCCAAAATCTCATCATAACTAATTTTTTCTATTTTTACAGCATTTTTCACGATTCTAGGATCTGTTGTATAAATGCCTTTTACGTCTGTATAAATTTCACATTCATCTGCTTTTAGAACTGCAGCAATCGCAACTGCTGTCAAATCCGAACCGCCTCTACCTAATGTTGTTATATCTTGATTTTCGTCAATTCCTTGAAAACCGGCAACGATTACAATATTGTCTTTTTTCAATTCGTTCAAAATTTTGTCTAATGAGATATCTTTGATTTTTGCTTTTGTGTGGGATCCGATAGTTTTTATTCCAACTTGCGCTCCTGTCAATGATATCGCCGAATAGCCTTTTTCCTTGATCGCTATTGATAAAAGCGCGATAGAAATTTGTTCGCCTGTAGCCATCAACATATCCATTTCTCTTGAATCCGGGTTTTGTGAAATATCAGTTGCCATTTTTATAAGATCATCGGTTGTATCTCCAGGTGCAGAGACTACAACTACAACTTTATAACCTAAATTTTTTTTTGCAATTACTTTTTTTGCAACATTCTTGATT
>JAIRLV010000325.1 GCA_031259185.1 Elusimicrobiota bacterium
AAAGATGAAAAATGGAAAAATTTAGTTAATTTGAAATTTGCTGATTATATAGAGAAAGATTATTTTTTAGAAAACATTCTTCATGAAACAGAGCATGATGAAAATTGTAGTTGTGGGAATAGTAAAATTGAAATAATTTATCATTTTGGAGCTTGTTCAAGCACGCAAGAAACTGATGCAAGTTATTTGATGGAAAATAATTTTGAATACACAAAAATGCTTGTCCACTATTGTCACCAAAAAAAAATAAAATTTATCTATGCGTCAAGCGCCGCTACATATGGAGATGGAGAAAATAGTTATAGCGATAAATCTATAACTAATTTGAAACCATTGAATATGTATGGATATTCAAAACAACTTTTTGATGTTTATGCAGAAAAAAAAGGATTTTTTAATGATTCAAATTTCAAAATTATTGGCTTAAAATTTTTTAATGTATTTGGACCCAATGAAAATCATAAAAGTGAAATGCGAAGCATGGTAAATAAAGCTTTTTACCAAATTCAAGAAAATGGAAAAGCAAAATTATTCAAATCATATAAAAAAGGTTTTACGGATGGCGAGCAAAAGCGAGATTTTATTTATGTAAAAGACGCTACGCAAATAGTCTATAAACTTGCAAATAATAATAATATAAAAAGTGGAATTTATAATGTTGGAACTGGAAAAGCAAGTTCGTGGAATGAATTAGCAAAAGCAATTTTTAAAGCTATGGATAAAACTCCAAAAATTGAATATATAGAAATGCCAGAAATTTTGAGAGGGAAATATCAATATTTTACCCAAGCTGATATGGAAAAAACTTTATCGGCAATTGACGGATATAAATTTTGTAGTTTGGAAGATGCAGTAAAAGATTATGTGCAAAATTATTTGATTTTGAATAAATATTTGGGGGAATGATGGTTTATTTAGAAAAAGATAGTTTTGTTGCAAAAGGGAGTAATAGACACTTATATTTACACAAAAATTTCCCGGGGAAATGTATAAAAATTGTATTGGATGAAACAAAAAAATTTTTAAGAAAAAATAATTCTTATTGGTATAAAAGATTTTTTCCTTTATCTTATTTTGGAGAAAACAAGAAAGAATTGAAATATTATAAAAATATACTAAATAAAAAAAATACAGAGATTTTTGAATATATACCAAAAATGTATGGAACAATCGAGACAAATATTGGCGAAGGATTATTATTTGATTATTTTGAGAATACGATTTCATTAAAAGATTATATAGAAAAATTTGGTTTTGATAATGAAATTATAAATCAAATGAAGTTTTTTTTTAAAATAATTTTAGAAAATAATGTCCAATTAAGAGATCAAAACATTTATAATTATTTAGTTCAGAATATAAACAATACTACAAATGAAGTAGTGATGGGGGGGGGTAAAATTAAAATTAATTGATGGATTGGGAAGATCTGTTTTTATTCCTTTATTTGACAACAACAAATTTTTTGGAAGAAAACATCTTACAAAAAATATTAATAATTTTTTGAACAACTTAATATTAGAATTTATACAGTATGAAAATGAAATTAATGAAATAAGAAAATATGTAAATAGTTTGAAATTTTGAAAAAATTTAAATATAAATAGAATTATTTGAGAGACTAAAAAATTATATGTCTATGCGAATTATTGCTGGAAATTTGAAAGGTTGTTTTTTAAAAGGACCAAAAACTTTGGAAATAACTAGACCAATTCTAGCAAGAGTAAAAAAATCATTATTTGATATTTTGACGCCGATTTTCAGAGAAAAAAAATCTTTAAGATTTTTAGATTTATTTTCTGGGACTGGAGCTGTTGGTATTGAAGCAATTTCCAGAGGTGCTGATACTGTTTTTTTTGTAGAAAAAGATAGAGAAATGTATAAATGTATTTTGGATAATTTAGAAAAATTTAAAATTTTTGAGAAAAATAAAGTTTTTTGCACTGATGTTTTTGATTTTTTTAAAAATTATAATGGAGAGCCTTTTGATATAGTTTTTGCTGGACCTCCTTATCAAGAGAAACTTTGTAATAAAATTTTGTCATGCTTTGCAGATTCAAAAGTTTATAATAAAGATACGATTTTAGTTTTGCAACATGGATCAAGAGAAAGTGTGATTGATGAAAATAAAGTTTTAGAAAAATTTAGAACAAAATTTTATGGAGACACAATTTTAGATTTTTTTAAAGAGTTATTTGTAGGAGAATAGTTAATTTCTATTTTACTTGAATTATTCGTAGGAGATGTAAAATGTTGATATTAGAAAAGGATAAATTTTTGACAAAAGGGACAAATAGACATTTATATGTTTCTGATGAGATCCCCGGAAAATGTGTAAAAATTGTTTTATTGGACACACAAAAATTTGAAAAAAATAATTCTCGTTGGTATAAAAAAATTTTACCTTTAAAATTTTTTGGAGAAAATAGAAGAGAAGAAAAATATTATAAAATTTTAAATAAAAAAAATGCAGAAATTTTTAATTATATCCCTAAATTATACGGATGGATTGATACAAATCTGGGGAAAGGTCTTTTATTTGAATATATTGACAATGCGATTTCATTAAAAGATTATATAGAAAAATTTGGTATTGATGATTTTATAGTCACAGAATTTAAGAATTTTTTTAAAATAATTTTGAAAAATAATGTTCAAGTAAGAGATCAAAATATTTATAATTATTTAGTTCAAAATATCGATAGTGATACGAATGAAATAGTGCGAGGGGGGGGGTATAAATTAAAATTAATTGATGGATTAGGAATTCATCATTTAATTCCAATATATAATTACAATAAAAATTGGGGTAGAAAAGGAATAATAAAAAGATTAAATATATTTTTGGATAATTTATTATCTGATTTTTCTGATTATAAAAAAAGAATAAATGAATTGAAGGAATATTTAAATTGCTTAAAATATTAATATTAATTAAAAAAATAAAAGAGGAAATTGAAAGGCAATGATTAGACATATTGTTATGTGGAAATTGAAGGACGAAAATAAAGTAGAAAATTTAAAAGTAATGAAAGAAAAATTAGAAAGTTTGAAAAAAGTCATTCCATCTATTTTAGAATTAGAAGTTGGAATTAATTTTGAAAATTCAAAAGAAAATTCTACAATTTTTGATATAGTTTTGAATACAACTTTTAAAGATAAGAATGCCTTAATTGATTACAAAATGAATTCTTTTCATATAAAAGTTGATAACTTTATAAAACAAATTATTATTAAAAGAGCGGTTATAGATTTTGAAATATAATTTTGGAATATAAAAGCTGTTTTTTATGTTTTTTAGTAAAGGTAAATTATGAATTTGAAAAAATTACTTAGAGAATTTGGTATATATACTGATATACAAGAAAAAGTAACAGGGATTAGTGTAGATTCTAGAAAAGTCAAACCTGGATATATTTTTGTTACTTATAAGGGCTATCATTTTGACGGATATAATTTTATTGACGACGCAATAAAAAATGGCGCAATTTGTATAATAACTGACAGAGGATTTAGAAAAAAAGTATCAGAAATTACTAAATACGAGAAAATTATTGTTGACAATATTTATGAATTTTCGACCAAATTAGCAATTTTTTATTTTAATTATCCAGCAAGACACCTAAATTTAATTGGAGTGACTGGTACTAATGGTAAGACAACTACGACGTATATATTAGAATCTATTTATAAAAAAGCTGGGCAAAAAACTGGAATAATTGGGACTATTCAAAATAAAATTGGAGATGAAATTTTTCAAACTCAAAATACAACTCCTTTTCCAATAGATTTACAATGTACTTTAAACGAAATGGTTAAGAAAAAAGTAGATTCAGTTTTTATGGAGGTATCTAGTCATGCTATTTCGCTAGAGCGTATAAAAGGTTGCGAATATAAAGGCGCAATTTTTACAAATTTAACAGAAGATCATTTAGATTTTCATATAAACATGAAAAATTATTTTTTAGCAAAAAAGAAATTGTTTGATTCTTTGCAAGATGATACTGTAGCAGTAATTAATGCTGATGATAAATACTACAAAAAAATGATTAATGATATCAAACCGAAAATTGAAATTATAAAATATTCTGTAAAAAAGAAAATCGATATTGAATTATATGCCCAAAATATAAAATTTGATAAGAAAAATTTAATTATGACCTTTGATATAGTTTTTGAAAATAAAGAAGTATTAAAAGTACAATCTTTTTTATTAGGGAAACATAATATTTCAAACATTTTGGGTGCAGTTGGTCTTGCTTATTTTCAAAAAATTCCATTAGGAATTATAAAAGAAGGTATTGAAGCTATAAAAAATGTTTCTGGAAGGCTTGAATTTATTAGAGAAGGGCAGGATTTCGCATGTGTTGTAGATTATGCTCATACAGATGATGCATTAAATAGAATTTTGAAAACTTGTAAAAGTTTAAAAATGAACAGAATAATTACAGTCTTTGGCTGTGGCGGGAATAGAGACAGAAAAAAAAGACCGTTAATGGCTAAAAAAGCTGCTCAATATAGCGATTTTGTTTTTATAACAAATGATAATCCTAGAGAAGAAGAGCCTAAAAACATAGCTCTTGATATAGAAATTGGGATGAAACAAGCAAATTATATAGATTATAAAATAATTTTGGATAGAGAACTCGCAATAAAAGAAGCAATTAGTATGGCAAATAAAAATGATATTGTTCTGATAGCAGGAAAAGGACATGAAGATTATCAGATAATAGGAAATGAAAAAATTCATTTTTCAGACAAAGAGGAAGCAATAAAAAATATAAAATATATTCAAAATGAAAAAAAAGAAAAAGAACTTTTTTAAAAAATTTATATATTTTTAATAATATAAAGTTTGATTTTAAAAAATTTTTTTATTATAATATAAAAATATGCCTAGGTAGCTCAATTGGCAGAGCAGGGGTTTTGTAAACCTCAGGTTGTAGGTTCAAATCCTATCCTAGGCTAGTTTTTTTGTCAAGGACAGGTGGCCGAGCGGCTAAAGGCAACAGACTGTAAATCTGTCGAACTATGTTCTACGAAGATTAGAATCCTTCCCCGTCCATTTTCCTCACATTGAACTTTCCAGACAAAAAAATAAAAAAAATTCTTTTCTCGTCATAAAAACACCTAAAAAAAAACTCTTTTTTTTAATCATTTTTAATTAAATTTAATCATTTTTGTTATATAAAATATAACAAATATATAACAAAAACTTTTTTAAATTTTTTGTTATACCTTGACAGACAAAAGGTATACAAATCAAATACAAAATTAAATAAAAAAAAATTAAAAAATTAGGAGGCAATTATGGCATTTAGAAAGAAAAGGAGGAAAAGTAAGTATATTATTCTGCTTGTAGTCTGGATATTTTGAAAGCATATATTCGCTAAAGGCGATTGTAAGACAAAAGAAACAAAAAAAAAGAGCAAGGAAAAATTTTTCAGTTTTATCCTTGCTCGCATCCTTAGAACTTTAGTTTTTGCTCTTTAAAAAAAGATGTTTTTTAAGCCGATAAAATTTTTATTTGTTTTTATCTTAACACATTATTATCATCGTAAAACGATACATCAAAAACTTTGTCGCAACTGAAGCGCTATTTTTATTTTTTGAAAAATAAAAATATACACTTCTCCGTATAGCATTTTAATATTTTTTTGGCTTTTTTTTGTTTTTTTCTCTTTTTGGTCGCATTAGCGAGAAATAGCTGAAATTTTTTTTCAAAAGCGTTAAAAAAATTCTAACTGTTTTTTTATTATATTTAAACCTTTACTATAGTCTAAATGAGAAGCTTATAAAAATTAATCGGTATCTAAAAAATTTTTTCTGTTTTTAGAGGAGCGACCTAGCCTTAATTTGCGATGATGGGACTTGTCCGTTCTGTCGTATAACATAAAAAGTAATGCCAGGAAAAGAAGATAAAAAAATTTGTTTCTTTATCAAAAAAAATTAAAAAAAACAAAACTAGCATCTACGAATGAATATATCGTATTTTCTAAAAGAAACAAAATATACTTATTTCTTTTACAATGAAAAAAGAAAAGAACGAAAAGAAAGAGACTATGTTTAAAGTCAAGGAAAAAATAAAAAATTTAGTAACAGCGGAGTAGAGTCTTTAGGTGGATAATCAGTTTATGCATACAAGCAGTAATGGCAACTAGTATAAAAGATGATAAAAAGTAATAAAATAAAAAAATAAACGAATACAAAATAAGACAAATAATTGAATTTTTCAGCTGTGATATAACAGCAACTGCAATAAGTAAAATTTTAACAATTAATAAATATTATAAAATTTTAAGAGAAATCATTATTAAAGAAAGCATTCAAAATAGCACAGAACAAAGAATATATGAAATATACGAAAGCTACTTTGGTGCAAAAAGAGTAAGACTAAAAAGAGTGAGATGAGCTGGAAATAAAAAAATAGTTTTTTGAGTTTTGAAAAGACTTGATAAAGTATATCTAAAAATTATAAATAATACCAGTAAAAGAGAACTTTTGCCAATCATAAAAAGGAAAATCTGTATCAGTAATTCATACGGATTATTGGAAATCATATGATGTGTTAATAGTTGATGGTTACAAGCACTAGGATACATCATAGTAAAAACGAATTTGCAAAAGTGAAAAACTATATAAATGGAATAGAGACTTTTTGGGTTATGCAAAGAGGCGATTAAGCAAATTTAATGGATTTAATAGCAATAATTCCTATTACATTTAAAAGAAACTGAATATCGATATAATAACAGAGCAAAAGACCTTTACAAATTATATAAAATATATATTAAAAAACAAAGAAAAATAAAAGAATTTATGGTTGAGTATTTTTTTTATGTTTTCTCGTTATTAAAATTATTGTTTTGCTAGTCAAGAGCCTTATTTTTTTATAACCTTTTTGATTTAATTTTTTTCTAATTTATTCCACATAATTGAATTTATAATCTCCGATTATAATTAAATCTCCTTCATTAATTCCATGTTTTTTTAATTCAGTTTCTACTCCCATTTTTTTCAAAATATTTTGAAATCTTATTATAGCCTCGGGCTCTTCTAAGTAAGTCATAGCAGTAATTTTCTCTATTTTTTTACCTTTTATATAAAAAATATCATTAATTTTTTCTACTTTAAAATCAGATTCATATTTTATTTCTGGAATATTATTATAATTATTGAGAATATCATTTTCTACTTTTTCAGTCTCAATAACTTTCATAATCTTATATACATATTTCAAAAATTCATCTATCCCAAGTTTTGACAAAGATGAAATTTCAAATATTTCTAAAATTTTAAATTTTTTATCTATTTTGATTTTGTTTTTTAGTTTATCTAATTCTTTTCTATTTTTTTTATTTTCTACAAAAGTATCCATTTTGGTTATTAAAACAATTTGTTTTTTATTAACAAGTTTTTGATTGTATAAATATAGTTCTTTATTCATTTTCGTAAAATTATTATATATATTCGTTTCATTTTCATATCCGTTTATATCCAAAAGATGAAAAAGCAATTTTGTTCTTTCTATATGTCTCAAAAAATCTAATCCAAGTCCTACTCCTTTATACGCGCCTTCAACGATTCCAGGAATATCTGCTATAATAAATCGTTGGTCATAATATTCTATAACTCCAAGATTTGGTGACAATGTTGTAAATGGATAATCAGCAATTTTGGGCTTTGCTTTTGTGGTGCTTGATAAAAATGTGGATTTTCCAGCATTTGGATATCCTAGCAAGCCAATATTTGCAATCAGTTTTAATTCAAAAATTAAGCTTAAAACTTCACCGGGTTCTCCTCTTTGTGCAATTCGTGGTGCAGTTCTATTATGAGTTTTAAAAGTTGCATTGCCTCTGCCGCCTATGCCACCACTTGCAACTTTAACTTTATCTTCATGTTTCAATATATCAGCTTTAAAAGTTTTTGTTTTGTCTTCATCATTATAGATAAAAATTTGTGTTCCAAGCGGAACTTTTATATACAAATTTTCTCCATTTTTTCCATTTTTATTAGAACCCTTTCCATGCGCTCCGTCTTTTGCTTCAAAATGCCTATTGCGAGTAAAATCATATAATGTTTGATAATTTTTATCACCAATTATATAAACGTCTCCGCCTTTACCGCCATTTCCACCATCAGGTCCACCAAATTCTACATATTTTTCCTTATGAAAGCTTATACAGCCATCGCCGCCTTTACCAGATTTTACAAAAATTTTTACTATATCTAAAAACATCTTTTTATTGCCTCGTTTACTACAGTATTAATTAAGTATTATATCATTTTTAAAAATTTTGAAAATAAAAAAATTTACAAATTATATTTAAATAAAATTTTCAATAAAAAAAATAATTTTTATATCAAGCTAATTAAAAAAATGATTGAATTTTATAAGACAATTTTAGTATAATAATATCATTTTAAAATTTGTACCTATAATTAAAAAATTAGCATTAGCTTTTGTAGACTAACTTGAAAATCATAACATAAATTTTTTATATTAAATATTTTTGTAGCTAAAGGAGTTTCAAATAAGTTGCAGTTTATCCCTTCAAAAAAAATACAAACATTACCAAAGTATATTTTTAGCACAATAAATGATTTAAAAAAGGAAGCATATAAAAAAAAATTGGATGTTATAGATTTAGGTATGGGAAATCCGGATATGCCTACTCCTCAACATATTATAAACCAAATTTGCGATACAATAGTTTATCATCCAAATACTCACAGATACCCTCAAGCAAAGGGAATGCCAAAATTTAGATTGGCTGTTGCCAATTGGTATAAAAAAAGATTTGGAGTAAATTTAAATTTTGAAAATGAAGTATTAGCTTTAATCGGTTCTAAAGAAGGAATAGCTCATCTTTGTATGTCATATTTGGATCCTGGCGATTTTGCGCTGACGACAAATCCAGCTTATCCGGTTCATATAAATGGCATTTATTTGGCAGGCGGCGAACCATATAGTATGCCGATTTTTGCTGAAAATAATTATTTACCAGAATTAGAAAAAATTCCAGAAAAAATTGCTAGAAAAGCCAAAATAATG
>JAIRLV010000005.1 GCA_031259185.1 Elusimicrobiota bacterium
TTTATTTTTATTTTTTAGATTTTTTAAATTTGTTCCAGTTATAATAGAGATATAAACTCCCAATAAAGGGAAAACACAAGGAGAAAAAAAACTGAGTATGCCTGCTGTAAATGCAGAAATAATAGTAATATTTTGCATCTAAACTTCACCTTTAAAAAGTTATTCAACTCAAATTAAAATTACAATTTTTATAAATTATTTATATAATATTCAATTTTTCTTTTATTTTAGAATTATAATAAAATTTTGGTTTAGTTATTTTTGCATTAACTTTTTTATTTCTTATCAAAACTTCAACTTTGGAACCTATTTCAATATCAGAATCTAAATAACCAAGAGCTATAATTTTATTCAAAAAAAACGAAAAAGTTCCGCTAGTTATAAATCCAACATTCTTATTTTCAAAAAAAATTTCATTATAATGTCTAGGAATAAACTTTTTATCTTCAAAATCTAATCCGATTATTTTTTTGTTTATTCCATTTTTTATTTGTAATTTTAATATTTCTTTACCACAAAAAACTTCTTTTTTATCTAAATCAAGAACCCAATTTAATCCACTTTCTATTGGGGAAAATTTGTCAGATAACTCATTTCCATAAAGCGGATATCCAGCTTCTAGTCTTAGAACATCTCTCGCGCCAAGTCCACAAGGTATAACTTTATATTCTAATATTTTTTTCCAGAAATTTATAGCAAAAAATATATCATCATCATAATTCAATGGCAATATAATTTCAAAACCTATTTCTCCAGTATATCCAGTTCTTGCAATAACAAAATTTTTGTTATATTCATTAATTTTGCAAAAATAATAATAATCTAAATTTAAAATTTTGGTATAATTTTCAGGAAATATTTTTTTCAAAATTTGTATACTATTAGGACCTTGCAAAGCTAAAATTACTTTTTTTTCAATTATTATCTTAACTTCTTTAAAAAAATTTTCAACTTTAAAATTTTTTAAGTATTTAAAAACTTTTTCGCCATTTTCGGAATTAGAAACAATAAAAAAACCATCATTATCAATTTTATAAATTATTATATCGTCAATAATTCCAGCATTTTCGTTGCAAATTACACTATATGAAGCCGAATAATTTTTCTTTTTTTTTATATCAATAGTCACTATTTGATTAAGGAAAGCGTCAGAATTTTTACCAATAACGGAAATAAAAGACATGTGCGAAACATCAAAAATCCCTACATTATTTCTAACTGCCAAATGTTCTTCTTTTATTCCAGAAAAATAAATCGGCATCTCATAACTACCGAAATTTGACATAAAAACGTTTTTAAAAAGTTTTTTCATTTCGTCGAAAAAAATAGTTCTTTTCATTTATTCAAAATTACCTTTTAATTATAATATTATAAATGTTAGAATCTTTTTTATTAAAAATTAAGTATTGAAAAATTATTGTTCAATTTTTTTTTGGGTGGAAATTTTTTTGTATTTTCTGTTCTAATAATGTTATTTTTTTTAATCTTTTTATATGTCTATCCCCTTCAAATTCAGTTTCAAGCCATTTTTGTAGAATCAAAATATTTTGATTGTTTTCAACAAGCCTTGCTCCTAAACATAAAATATTCGCATCATTATGAAGCCTAGACATCTCTGCCATATATTCTGTTACACAAAGCGATGCTCTGATTTTGTGTATTTTATTAGCTACGATACTCATACCAATCCCAGTACCACAAATCAAAATACCTTTATCAACAACCTTGTCTCTAACTTTTTCTGCGACTATTTTTGCATAATCCGCATAATCCGATCTTTGTAATGAGTAAGTACCCTCATCAGAAACTAAATAATCTTTATCTCTAAAATATTTTAAAATTTCTTTTTTTAGATCAAATCCAGCATGGTCTGATCCTAACGAAATCTTTATTTTTTCCATTATAAGGATCCTTGTATTTTTTATATTTAATAAGCTACATCTTTCATATCTTTAAATCTGGTAAATTGTCCTTCAAAAACTAATTCTATTGTTCCAACTGGACCATTTCTTTGTTTTCCAATAATTAATTCTGCTTTATTTTCTAATTCTGGAATATTTGGCTTATAGTATCCTTCTCTATATAAAAAGGCAACTAAATCAGCGTCTTGTTCGATAGAACCTGATTCTCTTAAATCTGATAATTGAGGTTTTTGATCAACTCTTTTTTCTGTAGCTCTAGATAATTGAGATAAAGCTACAACTGGAACTTTTAGATCTTTTGCTAAAATTTTCAATCCTCTTGTGATTTCCGAAATATCTTGTTGACGATATTCAGCTTTTCCTGTTCTTCCAGACATCAATTGTAAATAGTCTATTATAATCAAGGATAGCCCTTTTTCCATTTTCAGCCTTCTAGCGCGAGATTTCATGTCGAGAACTGTCAATGCTGGAGAATCATCTATGAAAATTAAAGCTTCTGAGAGTTTTGATGCGGCATTTGTAATAGGCGTCCATGCTTTTTGAGATAAAAAGCCATTTCTTACATGATGAGCGTTTACTTTTGCTTGAGAACAAAGCATCCTAAAAACTAATTCGTCTGCAGACATTTCCAAACTAAAAATTGCAACTGTTTTTTTTTCATGTATTGCCACATGTTCTGCAATATTTAAGCAAAATGAGGTTTTTCCCATCGCAGGACGAGCGGCTACAATTATGAGATTAGAAGGTTGCAAACCAGAAGTCAAATTATCAAAATCAGCAAAACCTGTTCTAAGCCCTGTCGTACTTTTTTTATCTGTAAAGAACGTGCTAATTTTTTCTATTGTTTCATGGGTTTTTTCAGAAATTTGAATAAATCCAGAAACCTCGCGTTTTTGCGCAATATCAAAAATTTTTTGTTCTGCATTATCCAAAATTTTTTCAGTGTCTTCTTCTGATGAATAACATTCATTTATTATTTCTGTTGACGAATTTATTAAACTTCGCAAAATACTTTTTTCTTTTACAATATTTGCATAATATTCTAGATGGGCTGCAGTTGAAACACTGTCTAAAAGCGTAGTTAAATATTCTTTGCCGCCAATTTTTTCAAGTTGCTGTGATTTTGAAAGCTCTTCTATAACAATTAAAATATCTATTGGAATTCCAAGATTGAATAATTTTTCAATTACCTTAAATATAAGTTTATGAGATTCATAATAAAAATTATTTTCTTTTAAAATTTCTAGAGCAATGTTGACTGCAGAAGTATCTAATAGCATTGATCCTAAAACTGCTTTTTCAGCATCAATATTATGAGGTTGTACTCTGTCAATTTTCATTAGTATCACCATACCCCATTTCTTCATTTAAAGTCCAGCTATTGTAATTTTCGTAATTCAAAACAATTTTATTTACATTTTTATTAGAATCTTTTCTTATGTCCATTTTTCTACCATTCAGATTGGCTTCTAAAAAATCTACATTTCCTATTAATAAATCTATTGTATCAAAAAAAAATATTTTCAAATTATCGCCTTTTTTTAATGTACCATTAAAAAAATTTCGGTTATCAACTTTAATATCTAACCAAGAATTTTGTTTGGCATACAAATCTAGCGATAATATCTCTTTTATGGGTTTTTGATAGAAATTAGGTTTTTCTTTTAATATATTTTGTATATTTCGGTCAATATTTTTTATATCTTCTACTATATATTTATATTTTTCTTTTAAAAAAAAGAAAGAAAAAGTTAATAACATCAGTAAAAAAATTAATATAATAAATGAAAAAATATTTAATATTTTGAAATATACTTTCCGTCTTTTATTTGAAATATTGGAATTTTTTTTATCATGAGAGTTTTTATATTCGCGACTCTTGTCAATTTTTGAAAATTTATTTATAAAACAGATTTTTATGAGATTTTTTTTATGATTTGTTTTTTCATTTATGAATTTTTCTTTTGAATTTTCAGTATAATTAATGTTTTTTTTCAATTCTAAATAAAGTTTATAAATTTCTGTATCTTTTATACCGAGATATGAGATATAATTTTTTAGAAAACCCGTCGCATAAGGCTCTATCGGCATTTTTGTAAAATCTTCCTCCTCAAAAGCCTGCAAATACACCTCCTTTATTTTAGTAGCATTAGCAACTTCTAAAATTGTGACTTTTTTATCTTCTCTTTTTTGTTTTAATATCTTTCCAAAACTCATTATTTTGATCCTCTATATTTCAAAAATTTTTGTATCTTTTTTTATAATATTCTCAATTTCAAATTCCGAATCCTCAATGTTAAAATTCAAATTCAAATTTTTTATAGTTATTATAAATTTTGAGTATTCTTTATCCCAAATTATTTTTTTAGGATAAAAATTTTTATTATCTATTGTCAAAATAACTTTATAATTTGTTTTTTTATCTTTAAAAATGAAATTAAAAGTTTCTAAATTTTTATCTTCCCAAAAAGAAGTAATTTCATATTTATCAAGCAATGTATATTCAAATTTAAAAAAATCTATAACTTCGTCTCCAAAAAAATTTTCAGGAGTAGAATTATTATTATTTATATTTATAATTAGTAATTGATTTTTAGCTTTTTCAAATATTTTCAAGTTTAATCCGTCAAATAAATAAATTATATCGTCTTTATTATAACTTACTTTAAAATTATTAGGATTTCTAAAAAAAATTTCTCCTTTATCAAAAATATCATCTTTTTCTTTAGATTTTTCAGTTAATGAATCATTTTCATATAAAGCATCTTCGAAATTTTGAATTTCTTGTCTAAAATCTAATCTAAAATTTTCAATTTTCTTGCCATTTTCTGACAATTGATTAAAAACTTTTTCTGCTTGTTTATTATTTAAAAAAAAATTGTTATGTTGAATATTATTAATTTGTGAATATAAAAAAATATTCATAAAAAAAACATAGATAAATATTAGATTTAAAAATAATTTTATGTTTCTCATCTTTTTTGAGTTTTATCAATTTATCAATATATAAAATTTTGTATTATACTAAATTTTTATAAAAATTTATAGTTTTAAATAAATAGTTAATAAATTTTTTATTCATATATTTATATTTTCATATCATTTATAAATACAAACATCTAAAACTAAACAACTATAATATAAAATAAAAAACTTAATTTGAATGAAAATATTTACGATTATGATTATGATTAAAATAAATGTCCCATTTTTTCAAATTTTGTTTTTAGATATTTTTCATTATAATAGTTTGCTTCTATAATAATTGGAATTCTTTCAATAATATTAATATCATAACCGGATAATCCAATTATTTTTTTAGGATTATTTGTCAATAATTTTATATTTTTTAGCCCTAAATCTTTCAAAATTTGCGCTCCTATTCCATAATCTCTAAGATCCTCTACAAACCCTAATGCGAGATTAGCATCTACAGTATCCATCCCTTCTTCTTGTAGTTTGTAGGCTTTAATTTTGTTCCCTAAACCAATTCCACGACCTTCTTGATTCAAGTAAAGCAAAACCCCGCTGTTTTTATTGATCATATCAAGAGCATAATAGAGTTGTTGCCTACAATCGCATCTAAAAGATCCTAATAAATCTCCAGTAAAACAAGCTGAATGGATTCTGACTAAAATATCTTTGTTTTTATCAATATCGCCTTTTAACAAAACTACATGCTCTACATTATCAAGTTTATTTTTATAAATAATAATTTCAAAATCTCCAAACTGCGTTGGTAAATATGCGGAAGAAACTTTTTCTATAAAAACTTCTTTTGTTTGTTTATATTTTATTAAATCTGCTACTGAAATAATTTTCAAATTATATTTTTTTTTAAATTTTTCTAAATCATTCAATCTAGCCATACTCCCATCATCATTTAAGATTTCACAAATAACTCCTGCAGGATAAAGTCCGGCAAACTTTGCTAAATCTACACAGGCTTCTGTATGCCCTGCTCTCACCAAAACTCCACCTTTTCTACTCGCTAAAGGAAAAATATGCCCCGGTTTTGTAAAATCGTCTTTTTTGCTTTTTGAATCTATCAATGCTTTTATTGTTGTAAATCTATCAAAAACAGAAATTCCGGTTGTTGTATTATATTTATAATCAACTGAAACTGTAAAAGCTGTTTTTTTAAAATCAGTATTTTGGCAAGTCATTTGAAAAATTTCTAGTTCATTTAATCTATATTCTTCCATTGGCACACATATTAGTCCGCGAGCATATTTTGCCATAAAGTTCACGATCTCAGGCGTAATTTTTTCTGCGGCGCAAATTATATCTCCTTCATTTTCTCTATTCTCATCATCAACGACAATTATCATTTTTCCATCTTTTATATCTTCAATTGCATCTGTTATTTTATCTAACATTTTTTCATCTCCTATTTTAAGTTACAAATTTAATGGAAAATTTTTTTATATTCATAAAATAAAAATATTTTTAATGTATTTTTTATATAAATATTATATAATATTTTTTTAGAATTCTATATAAAAATAATTTCATAAATTTTAAAATAAATTTTTTTCAATAAAAAATTATTTTTGAAATATTTAATTTAAAAAATAATTTGAAAAATAAAAAAATATTATAGAACTACGCGTATATTTTTCAAAAAGTATAAAAAATTATCTATATAATTTAATGAAATGTTGAAAATTATAAAAAAATGACAAATATAAAAGTTAGCGTAATAATTCCTACTTATAATAGAGAAGCATTGCTCGTTAATACAATAAAATATCTTTTGAAACAAAATTTTGAATATGAATATGAAATTATTATTGTAGATCAAACAAATAATCATGAATCAGAAACACAAAAATTTTTGAATGAAATTCAAATAACTCAAAAAAATAAAATAAAATATTTTTTGTTAGAAAAACCTAGTCTCACATCCGCTAAAAATTTTGGAATTAAAAATGCGAAAAGCGATATTTTGATATTTGTCGATGATGATATAAGTTGCGATGAAAATTTTGTAAAAAATTATTTTGATTTACATAATGAAGGCTTTGATGTTATACAGGGAAGAATTATAGAACAAGGCTCTGAAAATAAAATAAAAAGTAAACCAACATGGATTTATCCTTGGATAAAATTCAAGGGTGGAAATAATTGTCTAACTAGAGGAAAAACAAATAATATATCAGGTTGTAACTTTAGTATATCAAAAAAGGTTGTAGAAAAAGTTGGTTATTTTGATGAGAGATATATAAAAATTGCTACACGCGAGGATTCGGATTATGGTTATAGATGTTATAAAGCAAAAATGAAAATGATTTTTGATCCAAAACCTTTTATATTTCATTATAGAAGCGATTCTGGAGGTGTTGAAAGTGGTATAAAAAACCAGTTTTTTGATCAAACTTTTTATGATTGCCATATGCTCTTTGCCAGCAAACATTTTCTGCCAATTTTTAAATGGATTTATTTTATTAGATTATATAAATATTCAAAAAGACAGTTATACAAAATGATAAGAGATTCTTACAAAAAAAGTAAATTTAATTAATTTTTTAGGTAAATCAAATAAAATATTAATGAAATGAAATATAAAAAAAATTTCAATTTGGAAAATTTTTTAAAAGAAAAAATGGGGGTAATAGATTATTGGCTAGATGAAATATTGGATAAAAATAATTTGAAGCCTAAAATTATTCACAAAGCAATGAGGTATAGTGTTTTTAACGGTGGAAAAAGATTGAGACCTATTTTATGCTATTTGATGTTTGATATGTTCAAAAAAGAAAAAAATAAAAA
>JAIRLV010000025.1 GCA_031259185.1 Elusimicrobiota bacterium
CTTTTATTTTTAGACAAATATTCTTTTAATCTATCTAAATTTACAGCATTACCATATTCTTCTTTTAAAACTTCTGGTTTTAATCCTGTTGAAGATTCTATGATCTTTATCCATCTATTGCCAAAAACACCAGTATCTAATACTAAAACTTTGCTGTTTTTCGATAAAAGATTTACAACAGCAGCCTCCATTGCTCCTGTTCCAGATGATGATAAAATCAAAACATCGTTTTTAGTACAAAATATTTTTTTTATATTATCTTTTACTCTGATAAAAAGATTACTGAATTCTGTTGTTCTATGATGAAGTACTGGTTGTCCTTCTTTTGAAAGAACTTCTGCAGGAACAGGCGTAGGTCCGGGAGTTAATAAATACTTTTTTTTCATTTTTTTTACTCCATTATAATTTTTAAACTATTAGCTCTTTTGATATACATATAATTTGATCATAAAATTTTTTAAACTAATAAAACCTTAATTTATTTATTTATTTATTTTTTTTCAACTTATCAATAAACTTATCATACAAAATTTTAGATGAAATTTATATTATAGATATAATTTTTATATTATACAAAACTTTTGATTTCTTGTGAAGTTTTTAAAATTTTTTTACAAGAGAATTCAAAGAATCAATGTATAAATAATAAGAACATAAATGATAAATGATAAATTAAAATTAAAATTAATTAAAAATTATAAAAATTAGAACAAAAACGTAAGAGGCTTTTTAATTTGTTTAGCTGTATATCTATATTTCTTTTTCATTCAAGAATTTTGTTATTTTTTTATTGCCATATAATAATTTTGATTAATATCGTTTTCAATATGTATATCTTTTGAAGTTTTTGTCCTTGATAATACAGTATAAAGTAGTTTAGAATCATTGGTTTTCTAATTTGCATTTGCATTCGCCAAACTGTATTTTTATTGACTTCAATATCTCTCGCTAATTGTCGACTGAAAACTCATTTTTTTGCATTCAATATTAATGCAATAGCTAAAAACCATTTTTGTAAATCTAAATGTGACGATGAAATATTGTGCCGACTGTCGCACTAAAGAAGTATTACAATGCCAAATTAAATAAAATATCATTCATAATAAAAATTTTTTTTTAATCACATAAATATATAGGAATTTAAATTTTTTCTAAATATTTTTTATATCCAATTTTTTGTAATTTTATATCTTTTTCAAAAACTTGCTTTTTCATGTCTTCTTTCAAGTTTTTTAGTTTTACTTTTAATTCCGGATATTTCAAACTTAAAATCTGAGTAGCCAAAATTGCAGCGTTTGTTGCTCCAACGTTCCCAATCGTAAGAGTTGCGACTGGAATTCCGCTTGGCATTTGAACTGTTGAATAAAGAGCATCAATTCCATTTAAATCCCCACCACTCATAGGAATTCCGATTACTGGAAGGATAGTTTGCCCTGCAATAATTCCAGCTAAATGCGCAGCCATTCCAGCTCCAACTATAAAAAGTTCAATGCCTCTTTTCTCGCTAGATCTTACAAAATCTAAAGTTTTTTCCAAAGTTCTATGAGCAGATGAAATTGTAATTTCATAATTTATTCCTAATTCGTCTAATTTTTTTGCAGTATTTTGCATGATTTTCAAATCAGAATCACTCCCTATAACAATCCCAACAAGTGGAGAATTTTTTGTTATTTTTACTTTTTCTTTGTTTTGAAAAAGAGATTTTTTTGTAACAATTTTTTTATTTTTTTTCATTGTTATTTTTTTCCTTAAAATATTTCACAAATTAATAAATCTCATTTAATAATAAATCTTGAATAGAATCTCTCTTCCTAATTAAAATCACTTCATTATTTTTTATTAAAAGTTCTGTTGATTTCAACCTTGAATTATAATTTGATGACATACTAAAACAATACGCTCCTGCGCTTTGTATTGCTAAAAATTCATTCTGTTTTAATTGATTAATAGTTCTGTCTTTTGCAAAAAAATCACTAGATTCACAAATTGGTCCAACAATGTCTGCTATCAAACTATTTCTATTATTTTCAAGAACTGGAGAAATTTCATGATAAGCGTCGTAAATACTGGGTCTTATTAAATCATTCATCCCAGCGTCTACAATAATAAAATTTTTTGTTTTGTTTTGCTTATTGTATAAAACTTTTGTCAATAAAACTCCGGCATTACCAATTATTGATCTCCCAGGTTCTAAAATAAGTGTTAAATCATTCTTTTTTATCTTTGAAATCAAATAATCATTTAATAAATCTTTTGGGGTTGCAGATTTTTGATTTTTTGAGTTATAAGCAATTCCAAGCCCTCCGCCAATATTAATATATTCAATTTTTATATTCTGAGATTTAAGTTTTTCATATAAATCAAATATTTTTTCAAAAACTTCTTGATAAGGAGAAAGTTCTAAAATTTGAGAACCAATATGAGAATGTATCCCAACTACTAAAATACCTTCCAATTTATTTGCATAGTTATATATTTCTTCAGCTTTAGTAATGTCTATCCCAAAC
>JAIRLV010000070.1 GCA_031259185.1 Elusimicrobiota bacterium
ACGGCAGAAATATTCAAAGCAGTTGCGAATATGACAAAAAATATTTTCACAACTATAACTAATGTGGCGACTACAGTGACGAATAATATACTTAAACACGTAGTAAACCCGGTTCTTCAAGCAATGATAAAAGGATCGATATATGTTACTTCGCGTATTGTTGCAACAGTGGCATCATCGCTAGCATTTGTAGGACTTGGAGCATTAGGAGTTATTGCTACAACAGTTTTATTTGCAGCCGCATTGACGGGAGGCGGAGCAAAAACTCTAAACAAGTTAAGTAATATCGCAGCTAATATCAGTAAACTTGTCAGTAATGGAAATTTTTTCGGCGCTATTGGACAAATTTTTAAAAGCACTATATCTACATTAATATATATAGTATCTGGCGTAGATAGTAGCGATATATTTTCAAAGACAATTACTAAAGTACAAAAGGTTGCCATAATTGCACAAGGAATACTTGAAACTATACAAACTGCTGCTATGATAGGGATGATTCTAGCTGCTGGGAATCCATTAGATATCTTACTTACTTTTGGCATAGTTTCAGGTTTAAATATTATCAAAAATGTGTATTGGGATGCAGTTATAAACCAAAAAAGAAGTATGATAAAAAGAAATGCTGATGAAAAAGTAAAATTGGCTTTTTTGAACAAAGAAGATGGTACTGTAGAAAATAAAACACAAGTTATGGCTTTAATAGATTTGCTAGATGCAGATGGAATAGTGATTGTAAATGGAAAAGATAAAAATGGAATACCAGCAAAAATTGAATATAGTAAAACAGAATTTCTTTCTAAACTAACCAATGGAGAAATTTCCATGGCAGAAATTCAGATGAACGTTGATGGTAGCAATAAAATATTTAAGTTTAGTAATGAAATGGCATCTGTTTTTCTAAAGCAGTCAATTTCAAACTTATCAACAAAAGAATTAAAAAATTTATCTGCAAATTTAAAAGATGGAAACGATGAAATTAGAGGAATGATAGCAAATGAATTTAAACAGAGAACTCCTGTTGAAAGATTAAAAAGCTTATCAAATATTACAGAAAATATGGAAATAGGTTGCGATATAGAAGATACTTCCATAATAACTAAAATGCAAAAAGCTAAAGAATTGCTTGCAAAACAAAAAGAGTCTCAATATGATTCATCCATTAAATTTTCTTCTAATGATAAGAGACAATTAAGACAAGTTTTAAATGATATAAATGATATAACAATAAAAGTGGATAATAGGTTATATAAATTAAGCGAGCTACGAGATATAACTGGAGTAGATTTTGTTGCCAAATTGGTTAAAAGCGACGATTTTGATACAACAACATATACTAACGATAATGCCGCTATTTTGATAAAAAACAAATTCGATGAAAATATAAAAAATATTTTGATGGATCCAACTTTTAAAACGGATATGCAAACTAACTATATACAATTAACAAAAAATTATCAGGAGTTTTATGCAATTAAAAACAATATATCTATTAATATGGATGATTTAGAAAACTCTTTGAGAACAAAAATAAAAGCTGTATCAACAGAAATAAAAGAATTGGAAACAGATAATCTAGATAATCCAAACTTGAATCCAAAAAGATCAGAACTAAAAGCGTTAGAGAGTTCATTAGACAAAATAGCCGAATATAAAACACAGCTACAAGAACTAGAAGTTCTAGGTTATATAAAGACAAATTCGACCCAAACTTTAAAAATAAAGGACTTGCAGCAAATAGCTTTACAGGTTCAACCTCCAGACAATAACAATACATCTAAAAATAATTTTTTAACTGGCTTTGAAGATACTCCTGATGTTGAAGTTTTGTCTATTGTAAAAATGACTTCTGAACTGTATTTAAGAGATTTTACTAATACTTTACAACAAAGATTATATACTACAGATAATCCAGAGCTTAAAAAAGACTTGAAAAAACAATTAGACCATTATGAATATATAGTAGACAATTTGGCATTAAAAAGACAAGTAACAAGCGTCAATGTTTTTTTAACCGATGATAATAATACAAATAATGAAAATTTACCAAAAAATGAACGAATAAATACATCAAAAATGTCAAAAATTATATCTGATTTTGATAATTTAGAGATAGATGAAGCTGGTATTGTCAAAGATAGAGCTGTTTTTAAAAATATTTCTAATAGTTTTGTGAAAAACAATATTCTTTTGCAAGATGAAATAATTAAAGCAGTTAATAACACAAAAAAAAGAATTGATCGAGAAATAACTGATAAGATAAAACAAGAATACAAAGATTTAGGAGAATTTGTAATAAATGGAAAGAAAACCTCAAAAATCTCTAATGATATAGATACGTTGATAGAGATTTTAGAGAAAAATAAGGAGTCATTAAATACGGTTAAAAAGAAAATAACTGACTTAGGAATAGAGATAAATAGATTAGAGGAAGATGTAAATAAAAATGAAAGTTCATTACAAACATTAGCAAACAAAAAAGCTGAATTAAACAAACAAAATGAAATATTAAAAAAAGACATGGAAATTTTAGACACTAATAACTATTTGCCCATTTTGAATAAATTCAAAAATTATTCACAGACGCTAGATAATAATAATACTCAACCTCTACAACAAAGGCTAGAATTAATCAAAAGTGTTAATGAAGTAAGAAAGGCGATGTCTCTAAAAAATATTGATGCTAAAACCGAAGTAGAAAAGATAGTTTTTGATGAAATAAATTATGAAGTTTTGAGTACTAGATTGAATTCATCAAAAAGAATAAAAGAATCAGAGATGGCTAAATTCGGTGAATTATCGGCAAAAAACTTGGCGCTGAAATTAAACAATGGAAGTATAAAAACAGATTATATTTATAAGAAAAACATCGGGAATGTCAAAATTGATTTATCAAACCAAGGAATAATAGATTCTATAAAAACAACATTTTCTCTAAACCAAGATAAATATATGAAAAAATATGAATACGAAGCTATCAAAAATGGAAGAGAATTAAGAAAAAATGAAATAGAAATGGAAGAATTTGAAAAAGGAAAGACTCTAAAAGAAATTTTACAAAATGATTTAGATAAAGTTGCTAGTTCTATATCAAAAGATTTGACCATTACTTTGGATACAAAAGAAAAAAAAGATAAAGCTATTGAGGTTATAGATAAAGAAATAGAAAAAATAAAAAATGAAGAATTTAGTTTAGGTGGATATTGGCAGAAAAATGGAACTAATGCAAAAAACAAACTAGACTACTTGGAAAAAATTAAAGAAACAATAGAAAACAGTGATAGTACTATAACAAAAGACAATTTTGGAGATGAAATTAAAGGCTTAATTATAGATGGTGGAAATGTAGAATATGAAGTATTGAAAAGAATTGGTTTCCAAATATCTGAAAAAGATGCTATAGAAATCGTTAATTTAGATGAAGCGACTATTAGATTAAAAACTTTCAAAGAAACAGGAGAAGTTATACCAAGATCTGTAGACAATACTCTTGATCGTAACAAAATAAAAAGAATTATAGTAGAACAACAACTTATAGAAGTTGATATTGATATAGACACTGGCGACATTAGAACTAAATTAAATAATATTGATATTAGAACTAAAGAAGGAGGAGCGGCATTAGAGGACATTAGTGAAAATATAATAAAAAAGGTTAATAATGAACGCTCTATTCCAGATGTACTAACAGGAAAATTATCTAACATTATGAAGCAAAAAACAACATCATATTCAGGAAGTTTAATAGATTATGCAATGAACGAAATAGATACGCAAACATTAAAAAGCATAAAAAATGATATTGTTGCGACTGCTGCTGATGCTGCTGCTGATGCTGCTGCTGATGCTTCAAAAGTATTAGATAAATTAATTTTGGCTAAAGAAATAGATTATGAAGCTAAAAAAATAATCGCTCCATTAAAAATGGTTGAAAAAAATAAAGAAGTATTATTTTTTATGAATATGAGTGACTTAAAGATTAAAGAAAAACTAGCAAGTATAAAAAATGCAAATGTTACACGTACTGAATTAGAAATGATAAACAATATAGAAATATTATTGAAAAGAAAGATTAGCGTTAGTGAATTTGATAATGCTTTGGAGAAAGTGAAACAAATTACGGCTAGAGGAGGTGATAACGATATTACTACAGAATTAGAAACAATATTCATAACAAAAACTATTAAAAGAATAAAACAAGATGTTTATAATGGAGCTTCTAATTTTGAAAAAGACGATTTATATTTGACAAAAGATAAAAAAACAATAGAAGATATTGAAAAAAGTGCGACAAAATATATGGAAAAAGGAGCAGAAATAAGTAGACAAAAGTACTTAAAAATCTTGGACGCTGAGCATAAAAAACCATTAGAAAACTTTTTAAATGAAGTAGCCCAAAGAGTGAAAACAATGGAGGATTTAGATATAATTAATAAGATAGATAATAATAAAAATATAACAACGATAAAAGTAAGAGATTTAAAAGAAAAATTAAATACAAAACAAATAACAGAATCTGATTTTAATAATATTATTAATAATCATCTAAGAAAAGTTTCATATGGTGATACAAATGAAATGAAAGGGCTAGAAAGCATTTTGAAAAACGCTAATATGAGTCATAAAGAAATTATAAAAACTATGTTTGGTAATGATACACTAGATTCTGCAGGTAATGTACATTTATCACAGATGGAGGCAGACGTTTATAGTACAATTATGTTAAAAATAGTGGAAGGACATCACCTTCATAGAGAAGGTAATACATGGATAAGTAGTAGGGAAACAGCAATAACTGATTCACGATATTTGGCGCAAACTCAGAATCAAATTTTTATGATGGCAACTAATGATGCAGGGATGATAGCAGCGCTTGGTATGGGAGGAGGAAAAACTAGAGTCTATCCATTAGTCATAGCATCACAAGTTATAATGGAAAAATCTAAAACAGCGGCTGAAATATTAGTTTCTGCTAAACAAGAAGTTAGTAATATGATAGGAAATAGTGGTGGGAATAAAGAGGCTTTAAAGAGATTCTATGGAATAGAGATGATTGACGGGACACAAGGGGAAGAAAAACTAAAACAAGATTTAAAAAATGCCGAAAAAGACAATACAAAAATATTTATTTTTGATATAGAAACTAGAGGCCATTTGGCTCATGAAGCAAAGACAGATACTAAATTAAAACCATTACTAGATATAGAAACAGTAGCAATTGATGAAGCGGATGCTCTGTCACTTAGACAACAATCTTTTATTAATGCTAGTAGAAAAAATGCTACTTTTCAAATAAAATATCAAGCCGTAAAAATACTAGAAGCTTTTGAACAGTCTATACAACAACGTAAAATATCAGACAAAGCAGTTCTCACAAAAGATAATGGAGGACTAAATATAGATCCAATAATTGTAGAAGATATGCTTGAGGTATTAAAAAAAGATAAAAGTATTTTAGAAAGTTTAGAAAAAACAAGTTTTGTTTTGGATAAAAAAAATCAAGAAGGGCAATTGCAATATATGATATCTCAAGTATTAAGAGCAAGATTAGAATTGTCTGGTGGTGAAACCACAGGTAAGTATAAAACAGATGGCGTTAATGGAATTCAATATGGTGTCCAAGATGGAAATGATTTAAATTCAGTAGCCACTCAAATATTGGATGCATATAAACAAAAAGTGGGTAGTTTAGATGGATATAAATTTAGCAGAAAAAGTTTTGAGGCTTCAGTTGCTGAATTAGATAAATTCAAAGCCGAAATTTCAAAAACTACCGCAGAAGCTTCTTCATTAGAAATTTTAACTCGTAATCCCGGTGTAAAATTGAATGTTTTTGGTGGATCTGGGACTATGAAGGAAGCAAAAATGATATCTGAGGCTACGTCAGCCTCGGTCTTTGATTTATCAGAAGGAACATTTGCAAACTATGTTTATAGTGTTAAAATTAAAGGGAATATATCTTCAGGTGAAATAGCATCAGAATTTGTCAATAAAGAAACCCAAGGGGCTGTAGGGAAATTACTTATTCAAGAACATAGCAATATCAGAGAACACTTATTTGATTCTTTGAGTACAAAAGCAAAAGGTGTAGATGTAGACGGAAGTGTACAAAATTTTATTGATACAGTAAAAAAAATAACTGCTAATTCTGACAGAATTTCATCATCAGAATTGACAACTGACTTAGGAACAGAAGGTGAACTTATGGATGTTATATTTAATAAAAAAGGTGGAGGATATAGGAGTTTAGCAGAATTAATAAGAGAAGGTGAAGTCATATATGATCAAGAGAGGCAAAATTTTTTTGCTACTAATGATAAAAATAAGATTAAACCTATTAGAGTATCTGCTATGGATATATTAAAATCAGAAAGTGTTTTAAACGCTATGACTAATAATAAAGGCTCCCAAATACTAGAACAATTAGGGACAAAAAAAATATACGTTATTGATAATTATACAAATTCTGAACAAGTAAGTGATATTGCAAAACAAACTGCAGAAAATAAATATACAGTTTTTGCTACAATAAAAGCTGGAAGAGGTATGGATTTTAGAGGGAAAATGGAATTATTGGTTATGAATGCACAAAATATTCCCGAAAATGAATTACTACAAATTTTGGGTAGAGTAGGGAGAGGGAGTAGCGATACGGATTTTTCTAGAACAGTAGTTGTTGACACAGCCCAATTATCAAACAATTTTAGAAATGACATAGAAGTTTTGGAAGAAAGCGAATCTAGAATAAATAATTCGGAATTTTTTAAAAAAGCAAAATCTACATCAGTGGACAATAGAACTGTTGCTCAAAATGAAGAGATACAAAAATATGAACAAGTAAAAAATAATATAGAGGTTTATAAAAAATATATGAAAGATCTTGACAATGGGTATTTAGATGAAGTAGCAGATATGATTCAGGCAAATTCAGCTAAATTAGGGCAAAAAAGAACAAATGCTGCGTTATTATATCAATTAAGCGAAGGAGTACTTGCAGAGATTTTGAAAATACCACTTGAACAAATCAAAGCAAAAGCAGTGACAAAACAAGACCAATTAGTAATACAATCAGTGATAGATGAAGTTGTAAGGAATCAAAAAGGCATGACAGCTAATTTAATAAAAGATATGGGAGGTGAATTTAAAAGTCAAAAGGAAATATTTGAAAAGATAATGGACCAAAATTTTGAGTCCGCAGAAAAAGTTTTTGAACTTTTATCATCCAACTCATATAAAATGAGTATGGCAAGAAGTAAATATTTAAGTAATTATGTATCAGGAGAATTAGAATTAGCAGATCAAGATTTGTTGACAGAAATCAAAGCAAGGAAAATAAATATGAAAGAAACAAGAAAAATACTTCATCAAAAGATGCAAAACGATTGGGAACAAATAATAGCAGAATCAAAAGAGAATGTACAAAAAAATGGAATAACAACAATGTCGCAAACAAACTCTTCTAATAATGTTAATATTGGAACACAAGTTTTGGAAACAGCTATCTACCTAGCAAGAGATTTAACTCCTCAAAGAAGAGGAGGTACAGATGATGTCGTCCAAAAAGTAAAAATAGTGAACTCTGCATTGACAGATAATACTAATTTAGAAGCAGTTAAGTTTGCTACTAATGATACTAGATTAATAGCTTATCAATTGAACAAAATACAAAGAGAAGAAAATAGAAAAATAGGACAAATATATTTTACTAATCAACAATTTATAGCAATACAAAAAGATTCTATTGCAAAAGAAATAATAAATAATACAATAGCGCAAAAATTTAATCAAAGCAGTTGGTGGAACTCAAAAAAGGGAAAAGTACAGGTATTTGTAAGTAATAATGAACAAAAAATTTTAGAAAATAAAGCTATTAGTTATCAAGAAGCTGTAAAACAATATCAAAATAAAAGAATTTCAACAACAAAAATGCAACCTAATATGGCTCTTAATCAAACAAATTCTAATAATTCCATATCTAAAAGAATGACGCAAATAAAAACAAATCAAGCTAGAGTAGTAAATTTAGGGATTAGTAGTTATAATACGACTATTGACGCTCAGGCGGATAAAGTTTTCAAAAATAAAATAAAAGAAGATTATTTTGGTTTATCACAAGATGAAATGGAAAATGATAAAACTCTTTATGTGCAAGTTGATTCAAAGAGATATGATTCAATGAATGAAAATGAAAAAAGAGATTTTGATATAAAAGCTAGAGCGCTTACACAAAAAAGAAAAGGACAAACAACAGTTCAAATAATTAATTCAGCTCTTACGTCTACCGTAGCGCAAAAAAAAGAGATTGAGAAACAAAACTTACCTATTGAGCTTGATAATAATCTTGATATACCTGTTGCTTCTAGTCTTGCTGCTTCTTCTAGTAAAAATCCTATTGCTACTGATGCTGCTACTGCTGATACTGCTGCTAATATTGCTACTGCTAATGCTGCTGTTGCTAATGCTGCTAATGTTGATGCTGTTGCTGATGCTGCTGCTAATACTGCTAGTGTTGCTAATGCTACTGCTGATGCTGCTACTGCTACTGCTAATGCTGCTGCTAATACTGCTAGTGTTGCTAATGCTACTGCCGATGCTAATTTTGATGATCAATTGTACAATGATTTTAGAAATTTATTTGAAGAATATGAGAGCAAGGCTACTACTTACGATCACGCTCGTGTCAATGCCATTACTAATAATAATTCTAATTCTAATTTATTAACTCCTACTCAAATAATAAATATAAAAGAAAATATTGTTATAAAACAAGAAGAATATAATCTTGAGAAAGAAGAAAAACAACAAAGGATAAAAGAAGAAATAGACGAAACAAGGCGACAATTAAAAGCACAAACTCAAGAATTACAAGAAATTCAAAGAAAAAATAGTCAAACTAGGCAAATTGAAAATGAAAAAAAAATAGCTTTATTAGATGAAAAAATTAAATTACAAAAAGAAATAAAAGAGCCATTTAAAAAAGATGAAATAGAACAAAAAAAACAGCAAATATTAAATGTGACCCAAGATATCGAAAATCATAATGTAAGAACAGAATTGAAAAAAGAACTTGAAAAAACAAAAAAAGAGAAACTTGAAAAAATGAAAAAAGCTTTGAGCGATACACATGATGAGACAACTATTAATAATGCATATATTACAAATATAGAACAAATACAAAAAGATAAGGATATTGTGTTACAAAATTTTAATGACCTCAATACAGTAGAAAAAGAAGAAATAAATAAAAATTTTGAAGAATTAGAAAAAGAAATAGAAATAGAAAAAACAAAACAACAAATTAGAAATTTTGAACAACAAAATATAAAAACGCAAATAGATTATGAGTATAAAAAGAAATTATTGCAAATATATACTTTAGAGGTTTCTATAAAAAATGAACAAAATAAAATAAATAGTATAAATGCTGCTATTAAAAAAGAAGAAGCTAGACTCAATGATAATATGGAGCAAGAAAAAAAACAAAAAATAGAAAAAAAAGTAAATACTTATAAACAAAATATACAACGAATAGAAACAAAATTAAATACAAATCTGGAACATCTAAAATACATGATAACTAATAGCGGGATTGTTGAGGATGCTGATATATTGAATGAAAAAGATGATTTATTTAAAGATCAAGATTCGCATTTACAATTAAACATCAATAACAACGACGATGATGATAACGATGATGACGATGGCAATGAAGAACGCAAAGGAATG